>NZ_JBNNVQ010000084.1:0-26376 GCF_050280625.1 Pseudomonas sp. NPDC089569 | reverse complement strand
ACGCTGGTCAGCTACGGCTACGACGCCCGCGGGCGGCTGGTCGAGGCGCGCAATGCCGTCGGCGAGACCGAGCGCTACGACTACGACGAACAGCAGACTGAACCGCGGCACGCTGCGCAAGAAACTCAAGCAGTACGATTTGCTGTAAGCATTCAATCAAACCAGAAAGGCGCCCGCTAAAAACGGTCGCCTTTTTTGCTGACTCCTTTGCTTTTGATGGAAATTGAGATGACCGACCAGACTACCCGCCTGCCGATCCGCCGCGCCCTGATCAGCGTTTCCGACAAGACAGGGATCCTTGAATTCGCCAAAGAGCTGGAAGCCCTGGGCGTCGAGATCCTCTCCACCGGCGGAACGTTCAAGCTGCTGCAAGACAACGGTGTTGCCGCAGTGGAAGTCGCTGATTACACCGGCTTTGCAGAAATGATGGACGGTCGGGTGAAAACCCTGCACCCGAAAATCCACGGCGGAATTCTCGGTCGTCGCGGTATCGACGACGCCATCATGAACGAGCACGGCATCAAGCCGATCGACCTGGTAGCGGTCAACCTGTACCCGTTCGAAGCCACCATCAACAAGCCAGGCTGCGACCTGCCGACCGCCATCGAAAACATCGATATCGGCGGCCCGACCATGGTCCGTTCCGCTGCGAAGAATCACAAAGACGTCGCGATCGTGGTCAATGCCAGCGATTACGCCAACGTGCTGGAAAACCTCAAGGCCGGTGGCCTGACCTACGCCCAGCGCTTCGACCTGATGCTCAAGGCGTTTGAACACACCGCTGCCTACGACGGCATGATCGCCAACTACATGGGCACTGTTAACCAGGCCGCTGACACCCTCGGCACGGAAGGTCGCAGCGAGTTCCCGCGCACTTTCAACAGCCAGTTCATCAAGGCCCAGGAAATGCGCTACGGCGAAAACCCGCACCAGAGCGCGGCGTTCTACGTGGAAGCAAAACCTGCCGAAGCCGGCATCGCTACTGCGACCCAACTGCAAGGCAAGGAGCTGTCGTACAACAACGTTGCCGACACCGACGCCGCGCTGGAATGCGTGAAGAGCTTCGTCAAGCCGGCCTGCGTCATCGTCAAGCACGCCAACCCGTGCGGCGTGGCCGTGAGCCCCGATGCCGAAGGCGGTATCCGCAAGGCTTACGACCTGGCCTACGCCACCGACACCGAATCGGCATTCGGCGGCATTATCGCCTTCAACCGCGAACTGGACGCTGAAACCGCCAAGGCCATCGTCGAGCGCCAGTTCGTCGAAGTCATCATCGCCCCAAGCGTCAGCGAAGAAGCCCGCGCCGTCGTGGCAGCGAAAGCCAACGTGCGCCTGCTGGCTTGCGGCGAGTGGTCGGCCGATCGCGCTGCCGCCTGGGACTACAAGCGCGTCAACGGCGGCCTGCTGGTACAAAGCCGCGATATCGGCATGATCGGCGCCGATGACCTGAAAGTCGTGACCAAGCGTGCACCGACCGAACAGGAAATCCACGACCTGATCTTCGCCTGGAAAGTGGCCAAGTACGTCAAGTCCAACGCCATCGTCTACGCCAAGAACCGCCAGACCATCGGCGTCGGCGCAGGCCAGATGAGCCGCGTGAACTCCGCTCGCATTGCTGCAATCAAGGCAGAACATGCTGGCCTGCAGGTACAGGGTGCGGTGATGGCCTCCGATGCGTTCTTCCCGTTCCGCGACGGCATCGATAATGCAGCCAAGGCCGGTATCACTGCCGTAATCCAGCCAGGCGGCTCGATGCGTGACAACGAAGTGATTGCAGCTGCCGACGAAGCCGGCATCGCCATGGTATTTACCGGCATGCGCCACTTCCGTCACTAAGTACACGATCAACTGTGGGAGCGAGCCTGCTCGCGAAGACGGCGGCACATTCAATAGAGATGTGACTGAAACACCGCTTTCGCGAGCAGGCTCACTCCCACAGAAAAGCAGCTTCAGCGCTGCCCACAGAATTTGCGTCATCCGAGGTTTTTGAAATGAATGTTTTGATCATTGGCAGCGGTGGCCGTGAACATGCCCTGGCCTGGAAAGTGGCTCAGGATCCGCGTGTACAGAAAGTGTTCGTGGCACCTGGCAACGCCGGCACTGCCATTGAGGCCAAGTGCGAGAACGTCGCCATTGACGTGCTGGCCCTCGAGCAACTGGCGGACTTCGCCGAGAAAAACGTTTCGCTGACCATCGTTGGCCCGGAAGTGCCTCTGGTTGCCGGTGTCGTGGACCTGTTCCGCTCCCGTGGCCTGGATTGCTTCGGCCCGACTGCCGGCGCCGCTCAACTGGAAGGCTCGAAAGCGTTCACCAAGGATTTCCTGGCTCGCCACAAGATCCCGACCGCCGACTACCAGAACTTCACCGAGATCGAACCGGCCCTGGCTTACCTGCGTGAAAAAGGCGCTCCGATCGTGATCAAGGCCGACGGCCTGGCCGCCGGCAAAGGCGTGATCGTCGCCATGACCCTGGCAGAAGCCGAAGATGCCGTGCGCGACATGCTGGCGGGCAACGCCTTTGGCGATGCCGGCTCCCGCGTGGTGATCGAAGAGTTCCTGGACGGCGAAGAAGCCAGCTTCATCGTCATGGTCGATGGCAAGAATGTCTTGCCGATGGCCACCAGCCAGGATCACAAGCGGGTCGGCGACGGTGACACAGGGCCCAACACCGGCGGCATGGGTGCCTACTCTCCTGCTCCAGTGGTCACCCCTGAAGTGCACCAGCGCGTCATGGATCAGGTGATCTGGCCGACCGTTCGCGGCATGGCCGATGAAGGTAACGTCTACACTGGTTTCCTGTACGCGGGCCTGATGATCGACAAGGCTGGTAACCCAAAAGTCATCGAATTCAACTGCCGTTTCGGCGACCCTGAAACCCAGCCTGTCATGCTGCGTCTGCAATCGAGTCTGGTACTGCTGGTCGAAGCAGCCCTGGCGCAGGCGCTGGACAAGGTCGAGGCACAATGGGATCCACGTCCGAGCGTCGGTATCGTTCTGGCTGCGGGCGGCTATCCTGGTGACTACGCCAAAGGCGCGGCCATCAAGGGCCTTGATGCAGCGGCAGCACTGGAAGGCAAAGTCTTTCACGCTGGCACTGCGCTCAAGGACGGCCAGGTCGTGACGGCAGGTGGCCGGGTGCTTTGCGCCACCGCCATGGGCGCCAGCGTAGGTGCTGCTCAACAGCAGGCTTACAAACTGGCGGCCAGTATTGATTGGGAAGGCTGTTTCTATCGCAAGGACATTGGCTACCGTGCCATTGCCCGCGAGCGTGGCGAAAATCAGGAATAAGTTACCCATTGAGCCAGACAAGGGCTTCGTGCCCTTGCCTGGCTATTCCGACGCCGCGCATAGTTATATTCTGGCATCAACCTACGAAGGGATTTCGCCGTGCGCTGGCTCAGGATTGCCATAGGTTTCACCGTCACTCTGCTGACCCTGCTCTGCATGCTCCCGGTCCAGGCCGCGCAAGGCAGTGGCTGGTCGGTATTGCTCGACGAACAGGGCGACTTGCAACTGAGCGACATCCGTTCTGCCCGATACACCAATCAATTCAGCCCTATCGAACTCGACCGCCTGACCGCTGCCGAACCCGACAGTGCGCTCTGGCTACGCTTTCGCCTGGCTCCGGGCAAGCATGAACAGCTACTGAAGGTGTTCGCACCCGATCTGCAGCAGCTGAACATGTATGTGCTGGACGGCGATACGCTGATCGGGCAATCCAATACGGGCAACAGGCAAGCGTTGGCCGACCGGCCGCTGCCCAGCAGCGACTTCATGCTGCCATTGCCGCAAAGCGACAAACCTCTCGATGTATACCTGCGGCTGGTATCCGAGCACCAGTTGCGCCCCTACATCACCCTGCAATCGGCGGTCATGATTGCAGCCAGTCAGACCCAGACACTCATTTACGGACTGTTGCTGGGCTGCATTGGCATGCTGATCCTGCACAACCTCATCCGCTATGCCTATACCCGCTCGCGCAGCAGCGCATGGCTCGCGGCCTGCGAAGCCTTGTTGATGCTCAGCCTGGTTTTGTTGCTGAATCTGGCAGGAGCCTGGCTACCGATCTGGCAGGCCGTGGAAACGCCTGGCGCCTACCTCGCCCTGTTGCTGACAGCGCCCAGCGGCCTGATGTTCACCTATCGCTTCTTCACCCCCCTGGGCCCGCACCCGCTGAACAAACTGATTGTCGGCGAAATTCTGCTCATCATGATCAGCAGCTTGTTGCTGCTGTTCGTCAACACGCTGCCACTGAACATCATTACCTACGGCCTGGTCGCCCTGGCGGGGCTGACCATGCTGTTCGTCAGCGCCTATCACTGGCAAAAAGGCTATCGTCCGGCGCGGCTGTTCGTGGCAGCCATGGTGGTGTTCAACATCGGTACGCTGATCATCCTGCCGGCACTGCTGGGGTTGACCCTGATCGAACCCCACGGCCTGATCACCACCCTGTTGGCATTCATCTGCATCAGCGGATTGTTGATGAGCATTGCGTTGAGCGAACGCCAGCGTCGCATCACTGAAGATCGCTTCAGCATCAGCCGCGACCTGGCGGCCAGCAATGCCGAAATCAATGCCAAGGCCGAATTCCTGGCGAAGATCAGCCACGAGATTCGCACCCCCATGAATGGCGTGCTGGGCATGACCGAGTTGTTGCTGGGCACTCCGCTCTCGGTCAAGCAACGCGACTATGTGCAGACCATCCACAGCGCCGGCAACGAACTGCTGACGCTGATCAACGAAATCCTCGACATCTCCAAACTCGAATCCGGGCAGATCGAACTGGACGATGTTCAGTTCGATCTCAATGCCCTGATCGAAGACTGCCTCAGCATTTTTCGCGCCAAGGCGGAACAGCAGAACGTCGAGCTGATCAGCTTCATTCAGCCGCAAGTGCCGCGAGTCATCAGCGGTGATCCGACGCGCCTGCGCCAGACCCTGTTGAGCCTGCTTGAAAACGCGCTGAAGAAAACCGACGAAGGTGAAATCCTGATAGTCGTCGCGCTCGATGAGCGCAGCGTCAAGCCACGCCTGCGCATCGCCGTGCAGGACAGCGGCGAACCTATGGACGCCGAAGAACGCGATGCATTGATGCATGCCGAACTGCACAGCAAGCATTTCCTCTCGGCCAACCGTTTGAGCGGCAATCTTGGCCTGGTCATCGCACGCCAGCTGATCCGTCTCATGCAGGGCGAGTTTGGTATCAAAAGCGGCAGCAATCAGGGCAGCACTCTGTGGCTGACCTTGCCCCTGGACCCTGATCGCCTGGAGCATCCGACGTCGGACCTCAACGGCCCGCTTCAGGGCGCACGGGTCCTGGTGGTCGATGACAACGACACCTGTCGCAAAGTGCTTGTTCAGCAATGCAGTGCCTGGGGCTTGAACGTCAGCGCCGTGGCATCGGGCAAGGAAGCACTGGCGCTGTTGCGCACCAAGGCGCACTTGCGCGACTACTTCGACGTGGTCTTGCTGGACCAGAACATGCCCGGCATGACCGGCATGCAACTGGCCGCCAAGATCAAGGAAGACCCGAGCCTGAACCACGACATCCTGTTGATCATGCTCACCGGCATCAGCAACGCGCCAAGCAAGATCATTGCGCGCAATTCCGGTATCAAACGCATCCTGGCCAAACCCGTGGCCGGCTATACCCTCAAGACGACGCTGGCCGACGAATTGGCCCAACGCAACAAAGGCCTGGCCATCCCCCAGCAACCGCCCTCCGCCACGGCACTGCCCGTCAAGGTGCCCAGCGACTTCCGCATTCTGGTGGCCGAGGACAACAGCATCTCGACCAAGGTGATTCGCGGCATGCTGGGTAAGCTCAATCTGCAACCTGATACCGCCAGCAATGGTGAAGAAGCACTGTTGGCCATGAAGGCCCAGCGTTACGACCTGGTGCTGATGGACTGCGAGATGCCAATCCTCGACGGCTTCTCCGCCACCCAGCAGCTGCGGGCCTGGGAAGTCAGCAACAAGCGGACTCGCACCCCCGTGGTGGCGTTGACCGCACACATCCTCGCCGAGCATAAGGAACGCGCACGCCAGGCCGGCATGGACGGGCACATGGCCAAACCTGTCGAACTCTCGCAATTGCGCGAACTGATCGAACACTGGGTTGCCCAGCGCGATCAACAACACCGCGCGGCAACGCCAGCGTCCTGAGCCGACAGACTGTGCAACGCCTGATAGACTCCCCTCGAATTCCCCCGCCAGTGAGCCTGCACCATGCTCCACGTGTTGTTCAGCGTTTATCTGAAGATGCTGGTGCTTTACAGCCCGTTCTTCGTTTTGTCCTGCTTCATCACTCTGACACGCGGCTACTCGCGCAAGGAACAACATCGACTGGCCTGGAAAGTGGCGATCGCCACGCTGGTCTCCAGCGTCCTGCTGTACCTGTTCGGCCGGGTCATCTTCAGTGTCTTCGGCATCACCGTGGATGCATTTCGCATCGGTGCCGGCAGCGTACTGTTCATCTCGGCACTGGGCATGGCCCAGGGAAAATCGGCAGTACAGGCCGACAACGTGCAGCAGGATGTGACCATCGTCCCGTTGACCATTCCGCTGACGGTTGGCCCCGGGACCATTGGTGCCCTGCTGGTAATGGGCGTTGGCCAGCCGCATTGGGATGACAAACTCACCGCCATCCTGAGTATTGCCCTGGCCAGTTTCACGGTCGGCGTGGTGCTCTATCTGTCCAACCACATCGAACGCATTCTGGGCGATCAGGGGTTGCAGATTGTCAGCCGGTTGATGGGGTTGTTTGTGTGCGCACTGGCGGCGCAGATTATTTTTACCGGGGTCAAAGGTTACCTGGTTCCTTGACCGGGCTCGCCCTCATCAAGACTTTCTCGAAATGACTTTTCATGGCCAGAGACTACAAGTCTATGGCCTTACCCGGTTACTTGCGCCGACTGAAACGCTTCGCCAGGATTTCCTTGCGATGCACGCCAAGATACTCCTCGATATCCCACTTTATTTCAGCATATCGGGCTGGATTGAACGTTATGAAAGACTTCCCGTGAAAGACATCGAGTGAAGATGTTTTCCAGTCAACGAACAACAGCCCACCGTCATTACTTCCCCCTTGGTGATCCACTGCCGCAATCGCAATCAGGATGATTCCATTGGCCAGTTGCTCACAGGGAATCGTGGATAGCCGCACACCTTCAGCGCTCTTGGACTCGATATTCAGCAGGTTGATCGCCTCTGGTTCCTGCTTCAATGCACTCAAGGTAGAGTTCGTCACCGCACTGAGCACAGTAGCGCCCGGAACCGCCGCTTTGGCCGCCTCAACCGCTGCCTGAACAATATCGACCATGACATTGTCCATCGTCACTTTTAGCGATGCGGCGCTGTATTTTGAAAAGCCTTTGTCCGCCACAAAGCAACCAAGATCCTCCATGCACTTGGTAAAGGCGTGATACCAGGCCTTGGGATCTTTGTTTCCCGGCACTTCGTAGTTCGCTTCCATCTTCGACATCGTGATCAGGTTTTCAATGATCGCCATGTTCTCGATGCTGATCCTGTCACCGTAGCCGACCAGACTATTGCCCAGCACCAGCGCATCCAGCTCTTTTGACGGGCTCGAAACCGGTGTCGACGCCAACGACCTTGCGCGCGGCCTGACGGCCAATGCGCCGCGACGCTTTTGAATACAGCCTCTTACGAAATCCACACTTTCAGAAATACTGATAGAACTTTCAAAAGCACTCATAACTTAATTCCCTTTATTATTTAAAAGATGCTCCATCCAGGAACACTGCAAACTTAAACAGACTTGCCCTGCTCAACAAATCCAAGCAGATACAACATATGTATGCCATCCGCCAGGACAGAGTGGACCGCACTAAATAAACATGAAAAATAAAAAACCAGACCACCCTGGCTGACAACCAGGGTGGTCTGGTTTTATTCAACATACGATGACCAGGCAGGTTTCAAGGGATCGGCGTGAGCTTGTCTCCGTAGCTGCGTGGTGTGTACACCCAAGTGCGCCCGTCTGGGCGAGGGATCACACGCGTCGTCGAAGATCCGATGATGACCATCGTCCGCATGTCTACCTGATCAGGGGTCAGATGCCCGAGGGTGGTGACCCGCAAGGTCTGCCCCGGCCGACCAATGTCCCGCCCCAACACAACCGGTGTCGCCGGCTCACGGTGGCGAGCGACGATGTCCAGCGCTTGCCCCAGCTGCCAGGGGCGCGAACGGGAGATGGGGTTGTAGAAGGCCAGGGCCAGATCGGCCTCCGCCGCCAGATCCAGTCGCTTTTCGATGATCGACCAAGGCTTGAGGTTGTCCGACAGCGACAGCACGCAGAAGTCGTGCCCCAAAGGCGCACCCGCCTGGGCAGCCGTCGCCAGCGAAGCGGAGACACCCGGCAGGATCTCCAGATCTACGTTATGCCACGCCACATCGGTGGACTCGTGAAGTGCTTCCAGTACCGCGGCGGCCATCGCAAAAACCCCAGGATCACCGGAAGACACCACCACCACCGACCGCCCCTGGGCCGCCAGTTCGAAGGCGTGACGCGCGCGCTGCATCTCTTCGCGATTGTCGGTGCAATGCAGCACCTGATCGTTGCGGAACGGTCCGGCCATACGCACATAGGTCTCGTAACCCAGCACATCATCGGCACGAGCCAGTTCCGCCTTGACCGCCGGCACCATCAGTTCGGCGGCACCCGGTCCCAGGCCGATCACCGCGAGACGTCCGCGAGGCCGGCCGATCCGTACCAGGTCCAGCGGCTGTTCGGCGACCGCAATGGCAAGGGTGTCATCACCGTAAACGGCCAGAGGCTGGCCAATGGCATTGCGTGCCAGCTCACCAGCGCCCTCACCCGCTTCGGCAAATCGCAGCGGGACACCCAACTCGAGCGCTGCTTCGCGCAGTGCCGGATTGGCCATTTCGGTATCGGCGGCCAAAAGACAAGCCACCGACTGCGCAGCCACCGACGCCTGGCTCAACGCCTCGCGAACAGCGCCCGGTATGTCTGCAACGCCAGCGCCAACGGCGACCAGGACACTGCGTGGATAAATCAGCAATTCGTCGGCCGACGGCGCACGCTCTGCAGGGCTGACATGTACCGCCAGCCGCGCCTGCGGACTCTCAGGTAGCTGCGCCTGGGCCAGCCACGGCGCCGCGCCTTCGATGCGTACCATTTCACCGGCCAGCAAATCGGACACGAAACGTTTGCCCAGCTCCAGATCGCCCAAGGCATAGCCATCGGGCGGATTGAGCAGGCACGTACCAAAGCGCAACTCGCCGCTGGTGGTGATGGCCGGCGCAACATCGAGATGAGCCGCCATTTCCCGCGCCATCAGGTTCACGCCGCCCAAACCACCGAGTAACGGCACCACGGCGCTGCCATCTTCGGCAACCGCCAGCACGGGCGGCTCGGCGCCCTTTTCCAACAGCAGTGGCGCGAGGGTACGGATTACGATCCCGGCCGCGCACAGCGCGATGATCGGCGTGTCCGCAAGATAGAACTCACGCAAGGTCGCACCGAATTCGCGGTAAGTGCGGTCCGCGTCTTCGACCCGCCCCGCCAGACCGTGGATCAGCGATTCGGGGTACAGCTGCTGAATCTTGCGTGCTGTGGCGAAGCTGCCATTGCCAAGAATGACAATCGCCGGAGCTGGACGTGTCATCAGCCTTGCCACCTTTCGCCGGGAACGATGATCAGCGAGAAATACGGCGAGGACATCGGCTCGACCTGGTCCAGTGGCACGATCTTCTGGTTGGCCATGGTCGCACGCTCGACGTAGAGCGCCCTTTGGGCCAACCCGAGTTCCTCCAGCACCTCACGTACTTTCGGAAAGTTGCGCCCCAGTTTCATGATCACCGCCGCATCGGCATCGGCCAGGCGACGCTTGAGTTCATCATGTGGCAGCACACCCGACAGCACCGACAGGCTCTGATTGCGATAGACCAACGGCGCACCGAGCACCGAAGCGCCACCGAGCATCGAGCAAACCCCCGGCACGACCTCGGCTTCATAGCGCTCGGCGAGCCGGTCGTGCAAGTACATGTAGGAGCCATAGAAGAACGGATCGCCTTCGCAGATCACTGCCACGTCACGCCCGGCATCCAGATGCACCGCAAGCTGCTCGCCGGCGGTATCGTAGAAATCGCTGATGACCTGCTCATAGGAAAGCGGCGCCGGCAACGTTTCGGTGGTGACCGGGTAGACCAGCGGCAACAGGGTTTGTGCTTCCTGCAAATGCGCCTCGATGATGCCGAAGGCGTTGCCCTTCTTGCCCTTGGCCACGAAGTACGCCACCACGGGCGACTCACGCAGCAGGCGCAGGGCCTTGACCGTGATCAGTTCCGGATCGCCGGGGCCGACGCCCAGACCGATCAAACGTCCTGTTGCTTGCATCATTCGATCTCCGTGGCGAGGGCATTGACGGCGGCGGCGGCCATGGCGCTACCGCCCAACCGGCCCTGCATGATGACGAACGGCACGCCGCGACTGTCCGCCGCGAGCATCGCCTTGGATTCGGCAGCGCCGACGAAGCCCACCGGGAAGCCGAGGATCAGCGCCGGTTTCGGCGCTCCGGCATCAAGCATTTCCAGCAAATAGAACAACGCCGTCGGCGCATTGCCGATCACCACCACGCTGCCTTCCAGGTGCGGACGCCAAAGTTCCAGCGCAGCGGCGGAGCGGGTATTGCCCAGCTCGCGGGCAAGATCCGGAACGCTCTCGTCGCGTAGCGTGCAAATCACCGGGTTGTTGGCCGGCAAACGCGCGCGGGTGATGCCTTCGGAGACCATTCGCGCATCGCACAGAATCGGCGCACCGGCGGCCAGCGCTTCGCGCCCGGCCTTGCCCGCGCCTTCGGAAAACTGCAATCCGTCGATGGATTCGACCATGCCGCAGGCGTGGATCACCCGCACCGCGAGTTTTTCCAGGTCGGCCGGGATTCGCGCCAGGTTGGCCTCGGCACGAATGATCGCGAAGGAGTTGCGATAGATCTCCTGTCCGTCGCGGATGTAATCAAGCATCAAAGGGGCTCCGTGAGCGGGCGTCGAGCAAGGCGCCGACCGCATCGATAGTGAGGTGGTGTGCGTGCAGGGCTCCGAAACCGGGCTGCGCTGCGTCGCGAAAATATAGATCGTAACGGCCGGGGGCGACGGCCAGCAGGGTGACCGGTGCGACATGCGCGGCGGCGCAGGAGCGCGGGCAACCGCTCAGGTGTACGCTCAATGCCTGTCCCTGCCGCTGCAGGAGCGCAGCCAACTGCCGGGCATCACCCTTTGTTTCGGCCTGGCCCTTGCCGCACCCGCTTGAACCGGTACAGGCGATCATCCGGGCCAGCGATTGATCGGGATTGCACATCAGCCCCAGCTCCTCCAGTCGCTGAATGACCTGGGCAGCGTGTTCGTGGCGAACATTGGGCAACAGCAGGCTTTGCCATGGCGTGAATCGCAGGCTCCCGTCACCGAACTCGCCCGCCAGGCGTGCCACGCCGCGCAGCATGGCCGGGTCAAGCCGTCCCAGCGGCGGCACCGCTCCCACATAGACAATGCCGGCCTCGATCTGGGGATGAGCGCCAATGTGCAATGCACCCGGCTGCGTACTGCGCTGCCAACCGCAATGGGACTGGAACGCCGCTCGCTCCGCCAACCGGGCAAGGAAGTCGTCTATCGGGTGCTCGGCAAGCAAATGACGCATCCGCGTCTGCTGCGGACTCGCCAGCTCAAGAAACAATTCAAGCACCGCGACCACGGTGTCATGGCCCTTGTCGAGCGCCACCGAGCCGGCGGGCGCGTCCGTTGGACAACCGGCCAGACCGAACGCCAGCCGCCGCTCGCCGTCCTGCTCGAATGCCGAGAGCCACAGATCATGGTGATGTTCGAGCATCGCCAGGGCCTCGCCGCCATCCAGTTGCACGGCGAACTTGGCACTGAGGTCGTGGAAATGTTCGTGGCGTTGCACGGTGGCGAGAATTCGCTCGGCCAGCGGGCGGGTGTCGAACACCCTGTGTCGATCGATCCCGGCGGCAGGGCTGAGCATCAGGTTGCGCACGTCATCGCCGGCTGCATTGCTTGGCCCCAATCCGCAGGCCAGCAAGCTGTCGATCAAGGCGGCTGTCTCGCTGCCAATCCCGCGAATCTGCAGATTGGCGCGGTTGGTCGCCTCGATCACGCCACCGGCATATCGCTGGGCCGCATCGGCGACGGCAACGGCTTGCTGTGCATCGATGGCGCCACCGCTGAGCTTGATCCGGCAAATGCCACCATCCAGCGCCTGGACGATACGCAACAACCCTGGACAGGCCGAAGGACGCAATGGGCTGGATGGCTGAGAAGAGTTCACAGGATGACCGGTACGAATTGAAGGGCAGCATTATGCCTGCTTTGTCTGGCCGGATGAAAAGCCCACGCGGATTGACGACGAAACGTGTTTCAAAGCGGCGTGAACGGATTTTTGGCTCCCCCCTGAAAAGCCCTGCAACAGGCCTTCACAGCAGGAATCAAATGATCTGTCCAGCCACACTCAATCCGGTTGTCGGCTCCTGTACGTTCCGATGACAAGCAAACAGCTTGGCCATTTTCAGGAGCAACACATGAACAGGGAACATCCAGCCGGAATATTGACCGGACCCAATCTTGTCTCGTGCATCGATGAACTTTCACCGCAGGATCACGACGACATGACTCACTGCACCCAGATCGCCACCCGATCTGCCGACCTGCTCTGTGGCCGCTTCGTTGATTCGGCGAAGTGGCTGAATGAATACGTATCGACATTGAATTTTCTGGGCTGGTCCGTTTTCCAGGACACCATCTTTACCCGCACCCGCCACGACCTGCCTGAAAGCGTTGCGGACTTTCTGGTCCGAAGCGCTCAGGGGATGCATGACGCCAGACAAGGGAACGCCATGATCGACACGCTCGATGCGCTCAAGCCCGACAGACCGGCGCTCTATTCGCTGGATGAAGAAAGCCGCCTGGGCGAACACTTTCAGGTGATTCCCGCACGCTACGATTCCAGGGGGCGGCTTGAAATAGCGGTTTTCAATCTTGAGCTGGTGACGCAAAGGAAGAAAAGCGCCTTTCTATTTGGGGATTGGGAAGATCGCAGCACAGAGATCATTCAGCGACGGGCCTACCTGAAGCTCAGTAAATCCGAGCTCGAAACCAAAAGAACGCTCATCGAGAAAAAGAGGTGCGAGATCGCAATGAAAAGATTCAACTTGTGCAAGGCACGAGCGACCTGAAGCTTGTGCCGATTTCCTCCCTCGCGGCAGGCGATTGCCTTCCACACCGCGCTATGATGCACAACCGCCACGCTTGACGTACCGACGTGGTGACGATTGAGCTTCGTTTGATGGAAGAGGAACAGCATGACCCCCTGGCTGACAGTGGTAGGCATCGCAGAGGACGGTTTCAAGGGCCTTGGAAAAAACGCCCGACACGCGCTGCTCAACGCCTCGCGGATCATTGGCGGTCAACGGCAACTGGATTTGCTGCCTGCCTGCATTCGTGGCGAGCGGCAATTGTGGCCCCGCCCATTCACCCTTGAACCGGTTCTGGCCAGACGTGGCGAGCCTGTCTGTGTGCTGGCCAGCGGCGACCCGATGTTTTTCGGCGTGGGGGCCAGTCTTGCGCGGCAGTTGCACGTCGACGAAATGCTGATCCTGCCGGCGCCCTCCTCCTGCTCGCTCGCAGCGGCCCGAATGGGCTGGCCATTGCAGGACGTGGTCACCGTATCGGTAGTCGCCCGTCCCATTGCTTCACTCAGCACACAGCTGTTCAGTGGTGCGCGTTTGCTGGTGTTGAGCAACGACGGCCAAAGCCCTGGCGCGATTGCCGCATTGTTGCGTGAGCGTGGCTTCGGTCCGAGTCGGCTCACCGTGCTGGAGCATTTGGGCGGTACTGCCGAACGGCGTATCGATGGCGTCGCCAGCGACTGGAGCGATCCCTTGATCGCCGACCTGAACCTGATCGCCATCGACTGCCTCGCCGAACCTGGCGCGCCGCGCCTGTCGCGATTGGCCGGGCTGCCGGACTCGGCGTTCAAGCATGACGGCCAATTGACCAAGCGCGATGTACGCGCGATCACCCTGGCACGACTGGCCCCCATTCCCGGCGAATTGCTCTGGGATGTCGGCGCCGGCAGCGGTTCGATCGGCATTGAATGGATGCGTGCCCATCCGAGTTGTCGCGCACTGGCCATCGAAGCCGATGAAGGGCGCCAGCAACTGATCGAACACAATCGCGACGCCCTTGGCGTGCCCGGCCTGCAATTGATTCGCGGCCGTGCACCACACGCCCTCGACGGGCTGGAACGACCGGATGCCGTTTTCATCGGTGGCGGTGTAACCCGCGAAGGCGTGCTGGACAGTTGCTGGGCGGCCCTCAAGCCAGGCGGTCGGCTGATCGCCAATGCTGTCACGCTGCAAAGCGAAATGGCCCTGATGGCCTGGCGTGAACGGCATGGCGGGGAGCTGACACGCATTCATATCGCTCAGGCGCAACCATTGGGTGACTTCGATACCTGGCGCCAGGCCTTGCCGATTACCGTACTCGATGTGACGAAAACTCTCGATGCGCGATGAAACCCCTGAACAACCCGCACCGCTGCGCAGCGGCCTGACCACCGGCAGCTGCGCGACCGCAACCAGCCTTGCGGCAGCCCGGTTGCTGCTTGCGGGCACGGCGGCCGATGCCGTCGAGATAGTCTTGCCGAAGGGTAAACAGGTGCGGATGCGTCTGGAATTCTGCCGGTTGGCGGGCGACGGCGCCGAAGCCGGCACGATCAAGGATGCCGGGGACGATCCTGACGTCACCCACGGCGCCCTGCTTTACTCCCAGGTGCGACTGCGCGCGGAACCCGGGGTTGGTTTCCATGCCGGTCGTGGCGTCGGCACAGTCACCCGACCGGGGCTGGTACTGGGTGTGGGCGAGCCGGCGATCAACCCGGTGCCACGCAAAATGATCAGCGATCATCTGACCGGACTGGCTGCCGAACTCGGTTACCTCGGCGGCTTCGAGGTAACGGTCAATGTCGAAAACGGCGAAGCCCTGGCGCTCAAGACCATGAATCCGCGCCTGGGGATTCTCGGCGGCCTGTCGATACTCGGCACCAGCGGCATCGTCCGGCCATTCTCCTGTGCCGCCTACATCGCCTCGATCCACCAGGGCATCGACGTGGCGAAAACCAACGGCTACCTGCACATCGCCGCCTGCACCGGCAACGCCAGCGAAGACACCATGCGCCGGGTCTACAACCTGCCGGAAATAGCCCTGATCGAGATGGGCGACTTCGTCGGCGCGGTGCTCAAGCACCTGCGCAAAGTGCCGGTGGATAAACTCAGCATCTGTGGCGGCTTCGGCAAGATCAGCAAACTGGCGGCCGGGCACATGGACCTGCACAGTCGGCATTCGAGCATCGATTTGCCGCAACTGGCCGAGTGGGCCGCGGCGGTCGGTGCCGATGCCACGCTGCAGCAAGGCATCCGCGAAGCCAACACCAGTCAGCAGGCTTTGGCCATGGCCAGCACCGCCGGAATCGCCCTGGGCGATGAGGTGTGTCGCCACGCCTTGATCTTCGCCCGCAGCGTGGTGCCCGCGCAGGTGCAAGTCGAAGTGTTTGCCATCGACCGCCAGGGCGGGATTGTCGGTCATGCCGGAGCGTTTCAATGAAGCGGATTCTATTGCTGGGTGGCGTGACCGAGGCCCTGGCCATCGCCCGGACCCTTGGCCCCCGGCATATCTACAGCCTGGCCGGCATCGGTCGGGTGCCGACGGACCTGACCTGCCAGGTTCGCGTCGGCGGCTTCGGCGGTGCCGAAGGCCTCGCGCACTACATCCACGAAGAACGCATCGACCTGCTGCTCGATGCCACGCACCCCTATGCCGCAAAAATCAGCCAAAACGCCGCGCATGCCGCGCACCTGAGCGGCATCCCCTGCTGGGCGCTGCGACGCCCGGCGTGGCAACCCCAGGCCAGCGATGACTGGCGTGAAGTCAGCGATTGGGCCGAACTGATCGAAGCCCTCAAGCCCTTTCGACGACCGCTGTTCACCCTCGGCCGCGAGCCCCTGCAACACCTGGAGGAAATCCCGCCGGAACAATTCTGGACCTTGCGCGCACTGGACGCGTATCCCGGCAACGACCGCTGCGAAGTGATCGGCGCACGCGGGCCGTTTCTGATCGACGATGAACGTGAGCTGTTCGAACGCCGACAAATCGATGTGCTGATCAGCAAGAACAGCGGCAGCACCGCGACTGAACCGAAACTGGAAGTAGCTCGCGAGCGCGGGGTACCGGTACTGGTGTTGAAGCGGCCGGAGTTGCCGTTGGTGGATCGGGAGTTCAGTTCTGTGAGTCAGTTGCTGGAAAGCCTGTCTCTGTCAGACGTTTCCTGAGAGCTGCAAACACCTGTGAATTTGCTGGCGACTTTCCAGGAATGAGCTGGCTGTTCCATTTCATGCCTGCGCTTCATATTCGAATTCCTTTAATTCGATCAAACACAGACCCGCCATTTACAGGGAGCGACCCGCTTCATTCCCGGAAAAGCGCGGCTTGCCAGTTTGTATCCCAAGGAATACGATTTCGACATGATCGACTTCAGACGATCCCGCGCATTCGCCCAATGGCTCGACTCATTGAAGGACACCATTGGCAAGGCACGAATACTCGCCAGGCTCCGGGCTGCCGAGCATGGAAACTTTGGCGATTGCGTGCCTGTTGGATCGAACGTTCATGAAATGCGCGTTCACTATGGGCCCGGCTACCGGATGTACTTCACTCGCAGGGGCGAAGTGGTTTATCTGCTGCTGGTGGGTGGCGACAAGTCGACCCAAAAACGAGATATCCAACGCGCCATTCAGATGGCGCAATGCATCGGTAATGAGGAGTAGATCATGACCGAACAATTTACCCGCTTTGATGCTGCGCAGTTCCTCAAGTCTCCAGAAGAAATGGCCGCCTACCTGGATGCCTGCTTTGAAGAGGACGCAGGCGATGGCGTACTGATACGAGCCGCCCTCAATGACATCGCCCGCGCACAAGGCATGACGCAAATTGCCCGTGATACTGGCTTGGGACGGGAGAGTCTGTACAAAGCGCTAAGCAGTACTGGCAATCCGGAATTCGCGACTATCATGAAGGTTATGAAAGCTTTGGGTTTGCGTTTGCATGCCGTTGCAATCTGACTGTGCTGCGACACCAAACCGCACGTCGCTTTTTTACTTATCGGCATTGATCAGGCTAAATAGCCGCGCCTGATCGCCCACCCAACCGGAACTGTCCCATGTCCCGACAACGGCTCGCAATTGCCTGGATAGCCTGCTTCGCAGTGCTGTTCAACATGCTCGCCATGCCGATGTCCGGAGCGATGGCGCAGTCGGCCAAATCGCCAGCGGAACAATTGTTGTGGGGCAGCTTCTGCTCGGCCAGCGGCACCAAAATGGTGGCGATTTCCCTTGGGGACATCGAGCCCAAGGCCTCGCACAACGACGATCACTCCAATATGCAGCATTGCTGGTGCTGCTCGGGTTCCGCTCCGCTGGTGGCATTGCCCGGCCATGAATCCCGGTTGTACTTCGCGCAGTTCGAGAGCAATCCAAGCCTGCCGCCTCCATCGTTCAACACGCCGACACCGCGCCAGCAATGGCCCAACCTCAATCCCCGCGCATCCCCTCTGGTGTGATTCCTTCTCGCAATTGACCTGCGTTTCGAATCATTCCGGAGAACTGCCATGTTGAACAAATTCATCGTTCTGGCCGCATTGCTGCTGCCTGCCTGCTTTGCCAATGCCCACGAATACAAGGCCGGCGAGCTGGAAATCGCTCACCCCTGGTCGCAGGAGTTGCCGCCCAACGCGCCGACCGTAGCGGCCTATTTCGTGATTCACAACGAAGGCAAAACCGCCGACCGGCTGCTCAGCGTCGACACACCGATTGCCGGTGAAGCTCAGTTGCATGAGCACACGATGAAAAACGACGTCATGAAAATGGAGCACGTGCCCAGCGTGGAAATCCCCGCTGGCGGTGAAGTCACTTTCGCGCCGATGGCTTATCACGTGATGCTGCTGAATCTGAAAGATCGCAGCCTGCTCAGCGACGGCAAGCGCTTCCCCATGACCCTGCACTTCGAGAAGGCCGGCGACGTGAAAGTCGAAGTCGCGGTACAGAAGCAGGCACCGGACACCATGCAAGCACACGTGCATACCCAGTAATCGCCTGAGCTGAATACGCCCATGCGCCCGCTTGGCACCAGGTCTGCCAGCCCCCGTAGTCAGCCATCGAGCCTGACACGCGGCAGCTGGATCAGCCTGTTCGCCATGTTGATGATCTTTATCGGTCCGCTGATTTCTCAGTCGATGCCGATGGGTTCGTACACGGCCGTGTCTGAAAACATGTCCATGAACATGTCGATGGACATGAATAGGGACATGTCGGCGATGGACCCGGCTGGCCATGCTGCACAATCCGACGCCGAGCACTGTCCACCGCAAGCCGGGCACCACGTTTTGTGGGAGAAATGCGGCTATTGCAGTCTGCTGTTCAATTGCCCGGCGCTCACCGGTGGCGCAACGTTCACCGCGTTCGGCACCCCGCCAGCCAGTCCTTTCACCTCCGCGTCCCCTCGCCTGGGCCATGCCCGGCAAACGTTCTTCCCCGGTGCCCGCACCCGCGCCCCGCCCATCGTCGTCGCGTAAACACTCGCCTTTGATCTCCCGCAGTCAGCAAGACAGTCAAATGAAACAGTGGGAGCTGGCTTGCCAGCAATGAGGGATTGTCAGCAGACATTCATGTCGTCTGGCAGACCGCTATCGCGAGCAGGCTCGCTCCTGCAGGTTCACCACTGTCCCTGCCCGCGTTCGGTTGCCCGGCAACCGCGAACCGAGAATTAAAAGAACCAAGCCAAGCGGAGCACACGTGATGAAACAGCCTAAAGTGAATTTCTATAACCTGGCCTGGCGCTGGCATTTCTATGCCGGATTGTTCGTTGCGCCATTCATGGTAATGCTGGCCTTGACGGGCACCATTTACCTGTTCAAGCCGCAACTCGATTCACTGATGTACAGCAGCCTGCTCAACGTCCCGGCCGGCCATAACAGCCTGGCGGCCGACGACCTGCTCAAGCGGGTCAAGGAAACGTACCCACAGGCAACCATCAAGCAGTACCTGCCACCGGTCGATGCCGAACGCAGTGCCCAGTTTGTCGTGCTCGACGGCGGCAGCGAACTCAACGTTTTTGTCGATCCGTATCACGGCGACATCCTGGGCGAACAGGATGCCAAGAAAAACCTGCAAGCCATTGCCCGGGCGATTCACGGCGAGCTGATGATCGGCACCGTCGGTGACCGCTTGGTGGAGCTGGCCGCCGGTTGGGGTGTGGTGCTGGTGGTTTCCGGCATCTTCCTGTGGTGGCCGCGCGGCCAGGCCGCCGGCATTCTGTGGCCACGCCTGAGCAGCCGTGGCCGTGTGCTGTGGCGCGACCTGCATGCCGTGACCGGGTTCTGGGGCGCGTCGCTGCTGCTGGTCATGCTGCTCAGTGGCATGACCTGGACCGGGTTCTGGGGCCAGCAATATGCCGCGGTGTGGAATGTGTTTCCGGCGGCGATGTGGGACAACGTACCCAAGTCCGACGTCGAAGCCCGCAGCCTCAATAGCGCCACCCGCCAGACCGTGCCGTGGGCCATGGAAAACACACCGATGCCGATGTCCGGCGACCACGCCGAACACATGGCCCATGGTGAAGCGAAAGCCGGCCCTGCGGCGCCGACCATCAGCCTGCAGGACGTGCAGGACATCGCCACGCAGAGCAAGGTCGAACCGGGCTACAGCATTACCCTTCCGACCAGCGCAACAGGCGTGTTCACCATCGCCGTATTCGCCGACGACCCACGCAACGACGCCACCCTGCATGTCGACCAATACAGCGGCAAAGTCCTGGCCGACGTGCGCTACGAACAGTACGGCGCCGTCGCCCGCGCGACGGAAATCGGCGTGATGCTGCACGAGGGCAAAATGTTCGGGGTGTTCAATCAGATCGTCGTACTGCTGATTTGCCTGATGATCCTGCTCAGCGCCGTCAGTGGCGTGGTGATCTGGTGGAAGCGCCGTCCACAAGGCAAGCTCGGCGTTCCGCCATTGCGCCATGACCTGCCCAAATGGAAAACCGCGATGGTCATCATGTTCGCACTGGCGGTGGCCTTCCCACTGGTGGGCGCTTCGCTGGTGGCGGTCTGGGTACTCGACCGCGTACTGCTGTCGCGCTTCACCCGGCAAGCTGAGTCGACTTCAACTTCATCATGAAACAGGCGAGATGCGCGGGATTGAAGGCGCTGTAAACTTCCCGAGCATCACCCTCTCAGATTCAGAGTCTCCTTTCGGGCCCCTTCGCGGGCAAGCCTCGCTCCTACAGGTTTTGCGCATGACCTGTAGGAGCGAGCGGTGCGGCGATCCGACTTGCCCGCGAAGGGGCCTGAAGCTTCACTTCAAGAGCCACTGCATGACCTCGCTGAACCTCACGAATATTTCCTGGACGCCCCTGGGCCAGGGTCACTGCCACCACTCCTTCCAGCTACGCGACGCTTCCTTGCACGTGGCCACCGGAGAGTTCGTTGGCCTGATCGGTCCCAACGGCAGCGGCAAGACCAGTCTGCTGCGTTGCGCCTGGCGATTCAGCAAACCGGACAATGGTGAGGTCCGGCTCGATCAGCAAAACGTCTGGAAGCAATCCTCACGCTGGTGTGCGCAGCGCATTGCCGTGGTGTTGCAGGAATTTCCGGATGCCTTCGGCCTGAGCGTATGCGAAGTGGTCGCCATGGGGCGCACGCCGCACAAGGGGCTGTTCGATGGCGATACCATCGAGGACAGAAACCTTGTGAAAAGCGCGCTGGAATCGGTCGGCCTGCCGGGTTTCGAAGACCACGAATTTTCCACCCTCTCCGGCGGTGAAAAACAACGTGTGATCCTCGCCCGCGCCCTGGCCCAGCAACCCCGATTGTTGATCCTCGACGAACCGACCAACCACCTCGACCCGCGCTACCAACTGCAATTGTTGCAGCTGGTCAAACGCCTGAAGATCGGCACCCTGGCCAGCCTCCACGATCTCAATCTTGCGGCGGCCTTTTGCGATCGGCTGTACGTGATCGAGCACGGCCGCATCGTCGCCAGCGGGACACCAAGGGAAGTCCTGACCGACACCCTGTTGCGCAACGTATTCGGCGTGGAAGCGCTGATCGATGAACATCCTTTGCACGGCTACCCACGAATCACCTGGATAACCCAATCATGACCTTGCGTTCCCTGCTGCGCGCCAGCCTTTCACTTGCCCTGCTGTCGGGCTGCGCCCAGGCCTTTGCCGAACCCACGCATTACCCGCTGACGATTCACAGCTGCAACCGCGAGGTGACGTTCCGGCAAGCACCGAAACACGCTGTCAGCCACGACATCAACATGACCCAAATGATGCTCGCCCTTGGCCTGAAGCCGCGGATGGCCGGTTACAGCGGTGTGTCGGGCTGGAAATCGGTGACACCGCAGATGCAGGGCATCCTCGAGGGTCTGCCGGAACTGGCGGCCAAGTATCCGTCGGTGGAAACCCTGCTCGACGCCAACGTCGACTTCTTTTTCGCCGGTTGGGATTACGGCATGCGCGTGGGTGGCGACCTCACGCCGCAAACCCTGCAACCCCTGGGTATCAATGTCTACGAGTTGACCGAGTCCTGCGCCTTCGTGATGAAGCGGCCGCCAGCCACGCTCGAGGACACTTACAACGACCTGCGCAACCTTGGGAAAATCTTCGACGTGCAGGATCGTGCCGATACCCTGATCAAGCAGATGCAGGCGCAAGTCACCGCGATTCGCCACGAACTGCCCGCCGACAAGCCACGGGTATTCCTCTACGACAGCGGCGAGGACCGGGCCATGACGTCCGGCCGCCTGGGCATGCCCCAGGCGCTGATCGACGCCGCCGGCGGGCGCAACATTCTCGACGATGTCGACGCGAGCTGGACCCGGGTCAACTGGGAGAACGTGGTCGAACGCAACCCGCAGGTGATTGTGATCGTCGACTACGGCGAAATCACCGCCGAACAAAAGATTGAATTTCTGCGCAGCAACAAGGCACTGCAATCGGTGGACGCGATCAGGCACCAGCGCTTCGTTGTCATTCCGTACGTGCAAGCCACACCGGGCATAGACAACGTGTTGGCGGTGGCGACGCTGGCCAAGGGTTTTCACGGTCAATGAGCGAGCGACGCCATGCCTTGCTGTTGATCGCCCTGGGCACCGTACTGCTGGTGTCCTGCGTGGTGTCGCTGGGTTTCGGCCCGGCGCGGGTTCCGGTAGAGGTCGTATGGCGGATTCTGTTGCACAAGCTGTGCGGCATCGGCGCAGCGGACTGGAGTGCCGGCCAGGAACACATCGTCTGGCTGATCCGTGTACCACGCATGTTGCTCGGTGCACTGGTCGGTGCCGGGCTGGCGTTGATCGGTGCTGTGCTGCAAGCCGCCACGCGCAATCCGCTGGCCGATCCGCACCTGCTGGGTGTCACCTCCGGCGCGACGTTGGGCGCGGTGATTGTGGTGCTGCATGTCGGTGAAATCGTCGGTCTGCTGACATTGCCCGTCGCAGCCTTTATCGGTGCGCTGTTGAGCATGCTGGTGGTTCTGATGATCGCAAGCCGTCATGGCCGTCTGGACAGTGATCGCTTGTTGCTTTGCGGCGTGGCCGTGTCATTCGTGATGATGGCGATTGCCAACTTGCTGTTGTTCATGGGCGATCATCGCGCCAGTTCGGCGGTGATGTTCTGGATGCTCGGCGGACTCGGACTGGCACGTTGGCAACTGTTGGCGGTGCCGGCCTTGTGTGTGCTGTTCGGGCTGGTGCTGCTGACGGCGATGGCGCGGCCATTGAATGCCTTGATGGCGGGCGAGCAGACTGCTGTAACGCTGGGCCTGAATGCACGCACCGTACGCTTGCGGGTGTTTGTGATCGCCTCGCTGATGACCGGTGTACTGGTGTCCGTCAGCGGCTCGATCGGCTTTGTCGGATTGATGGTGCCGCACATCGCGCGGCGCCTGGTCGGTGCCGAGCATCGCCGGTTGCTGCCGGCGTGCGTACTGCTCGGCAGCGTGTTTCTGGTCTGGGTGGATGTCGCCGCCCGCACCCTGATCGCCCCGCAAGACCTGCCTATCGGCGTGGCGACCGCCGCCATTGGTGGGCTGTTTTTCATCGGCCTGATGCGCCGTCGCTGACCCATCGCCCCCCAAACTGTAGGAGCGAGCAAGCTCGCGATGGACTCGAGAACGCCTCGGGGAGTCAGGCACCCAGCGTTATCGTTGGCGACCATCGCGAGCGTGCTCGCTCCTACAGGGGATCGGTGCTGCTCGCACCAGAATGGCGCATGCCGGTGCACCTGCGCGTGCAAGCCGTCCTTTCATGGTGCGCCAGCACAAGACCCACCGCTCTGACACGACACTTTCCTGCCCAAATCCGAGCGGGCACAGCCCTTGCTAAAGACTCTTCAGTGGTCCGCATCTGCCAGCCAGGAAAATTATCAAAAGCTACGATCTAATATGTAGCGTCCTAACGATAATGAAACCATGAACTCACCTGCCTCCCTCCCGCTGTTCACCCCGAGCTGGCATGCCGAGCTGGAGCTGGGCTACGCCCGATTCGGCGACAGCACACGCCCGATCCTGCGTCGGCACCTGGGCCCGCTGCGGGTGCAGAAACACCTGTATGCCGAAGGGCCGCAGGTCTGCCAGCACATCATCGTGCACCCACCCGGCGGGATTGCCGGCGGCGATCGACTGGATATCTCGGCACGCGTCGGCAGCGATGCCTGGGCCCAGCTCACCAGCCCCGGTGCCGCCAAATGGTATCGCGCGGCAGGGCCTGCCTGTCAGCGACTGCACTTGCAGGTGGAGGCCGGTGCGACCCTGGAGTGGCTGCCGCAAGAGACCATCGTCTACAGCGCCGCCCAGGCAGAACTCAGCACGTCGATTGACCTGCAAGGCGACGCCCGGCTGCTGTACTGGGACGTGGTGGCCCTGGGTCGCCCGGCCAGCGGCGAACGTTTTGAACGGGGCCATTTTCAGGCACAACTGGATATTCGCCATGACGGCCGGTTGCTCTGGCATGAGCGCCAGCGCATTGTCGGAAACGACGGTTTGCTGGATTCGCCGATCGGCCTTGATGGACAGCCTGTGTTTGCCACCTTGCTGGTGACCGGCGAAATCGACGCCGAACTGCTGGAGCGCTGTCGCTCGCTGACCAACGAAGTGCGCGGGGATCTGACGCAATTGCCAGGCCTGCTGGTTGCCCGTTGCCTGGCCAGTGAGGCGTTGCTGGCTCGTGGCTGGTTGATTGACCTGTGGAAGCTGTTGCGCCCGGCGCTGCTGGGGCGCGAGGCCGTTCCACCAAGAATATGGAACACCTGATCACGCGATCATGGAACACCGAATGTTGTAGGAGCGAGGCTTGCCCGCGAAGAGGACCTCAAGGGCACCAAAAAGCTTCGCGGGCAAGCCTCGCTCCTACGGGTTGAGTAACCTTTTAACTGCCGATTATGGATTGCAACGATGGACCTGACCCCACGTGAGAAAGACAAGCTGCTGATCTTCACCGCCGGCCTGGTAGCCGAGCGGCGTTTGGCTCGCGGTGTGAAACTCAATTATCCCGAAGCCATGGCCTACATCTCGGCGGCGCTGCTCGAAGGCGCCCGCGATGGCCAGACCGTGGCCGAGCTGATGCACTACGGCACCACGTTGCTGAACCGCGAGCAGGTGATGGAAGGCATCCCGGAAATGATTCCGGAGATCCAGGTCGAAGCGACATTCCCCGACGGCACCAAACTGGTCACCGTCCATCAACCGATCATCTGAGGCCACACCATGACTTACACCATCCGCGATGCAGTACACGCCGACCTGCCGGCAATCCGCGACATCTACAACGACGCCGTGCTCAACACGACGGCCATCTGGAACGAGCAGGCCGTGGATCTGGGCAATCGCCAGGCCTGGTTCAGCGCCCGGCAGTCCCAGAACTATCCGATCCTGGTAATCGTCGATAGTGATAACAGCGTGCTGGGCTACGCTTCGTTCGGTGACTGGCGACCCTTCGACGGTTTCCGTCACACCGTCGAGCACTCGGTCTACGTGCGCAGCGACCAGCGCGGCAATGGCCTGGGTCCGAAACTGATGGAGGCGCTGATCGAGCGCGCCAGAGACTGCGACAAGCATGTGATGGTCGCGGCCATCGAAAGTGGCAACGCCGCGTCCATTCGCCTGCATGAACGCGCCGGTTTCATCATCACCGGACAGATGCCGCAGGTGGGCACCAAGTTCGGTCGCTGGCTGGACCTGACGTTCATGCAACTGACCCTGAACCCTGGCGCACTTCCGCCGGACGCCAACAAGGAGTGACACCCGATGAATTCCGCTCAGTTGCGACGTGTCAATGCCGAAAGCTTTGCGCACTACCGCCAGGGCTTGATCGAGCTGCTGCTCGATGCCGTCGGCTATGGTGCCAGTGTCGGCTTCATGGCCGACCTCGATACCACGCAAGCCCGCGCGTACTTCGATGAAGTCCAGGAAAACCTGAACAAAGGCCAGGTGCTGCTGTGGGTAGTGGTCAAGGACGAGCAAGTGCAAGCCAGCGTGCAACTGAGCCTGTGCCAAAAGGCCAATGGCTTGAACCGTGCCGAGGTACAGAAACTGCTGGTACGCGAGCACGCTCGGCGTCGCGGCCTGGGCCAGCAATTGATGGCAGCGCTGGAGCAAACCGCCCTGCAACACAAGCGCGGCATGTTGTTCCTCGACACCGAGGCCGGCTCCCCGGCGGAAGACTTCTACAAAGCGCTGGGTTACTCCCGCGCGGGTGAAATCCCGGATTACGCCTGCGACCCGAACGGCCGCTACAAACCGACGGCGCTCTATTACAAGATTCTCCAGGGAGCCCATTGATGATTCCCGGCCAGTACCAGATCCAGCCCGGCGAAATCGAACTCAACACCGGGCGCCGCACGATCAGCCTGACGGTGGCCAACAGCGGCGACCGGCCGATCCAGGTCGGCTCGCACTACCATTTTTTTGAAACCAACGACGCCCTCACCTTCGACCGCGCCGCCAGCCGCGGCATGCGCCTGAACATCCCCGCCGGCACCGCCGTGCGTTTCGAGCCGGGGCAGAGTCGCGAGGTGGAGCTGGTGGACCTGGCGGGCAAGCGTCGGGTGTTCGGCTTTGCCGGCAGGATCATGGGTGACCTCTGATTTTTATGCTGACTGTACCGGCCTCTTCGCGGGCAAGCCTGAACTGGCCTAATGATTTTGGACACTTCAATCGGGCGCTATGATGGCGCCCAAATCTGAGGTGTTTGGCTATGCGTAAATCTTATTCCAG
>NZ_JBNNVQ010000083.1:0-26413 GCF_050280625.1 Pseudomonas sp. NPDC089569 | reverse complement strand
GCTGAAGAAGTTCGGTCTCACCGATGCAGAATGCGAGCAACTGGAAACACAAGGCCGGTCCACGTTGAGCGAGCGAAACAAGCTGCTGTTTTTGCGACGCCGGCCTGCTGCTGGTGGACTTCAAACTCGAATTCGGCGTGTTCAGTGACGGCTCCATCGTCCTGGGAGACGAGTTCAGCCCGGACGGCTGCCGCCTGTGGGACAAGGACACCAAGAAAAAAATGGACAAGGATCGCTTCCGTCAGGGCCTCGGTGGCGTCATCGAAGCTTACGAAGAAGTTGCCAATCGTCTGGGTGTACCGCTTTAACCGACGCAAGCATCTGATAGCACAGAAATATTTCGCGAAAGGGGGTTCGCTTCCGGCGAAAGTGTTGTTATGATGCGCGCCGTTGGAGAGATGCCAGAGTGGCCGAATGGGACGGATTCGAAATCCGTTGTACCTTCGCGGGTACCTAGGGTTCGAATCCCTATCTCTCCGCCATACATTGAAAAGCCCCGTAGCTGAATAAGCTACGGGGCTTTTTTGTTTGTTCGGCTTTTATCGGGCACAAAATGTCGGAATTGGCAGCAGCCTCATGTAAGAGATGTATGCCGTTTCGCGGGAAAATTCACTGGGCCCGGTCGCTGAATTCACAGGCCTTGAATCAGCGGTTCCTCCAGTAAATCGATGCTTTTGCCGCGAAATATCCCCTGACATTGAAGGGGTTCAACTCTTCGGATCCTCCTCTAATCTGGTAGGCGCCTTCAGCTCACGAAGCTGTCGAAACCATCATTCGCAAGGAGCGATCAATGTATTTTGAAATTTACAGACAAACCCGTGGCACCGTTCTGACGGGGAAGGGCCAATGGCGTTGGCGTTTGCGGGCGAGAAATCATGAAACCATCGCCAGTGGAGAGGCTTACGTCAACAAGGCGGATTGCGTGCATGCGATCGGCCTGACCAAGGGGACGTGCGATCAGACCCCGGTCAAGGAGATTCAGGGGCGGTGAAGCTGCTCAGGCCGAGCAGCTTCCTTTCAATCAGGCGAACTCAGGGTTGCGAGTGGCCCAACTTTCTTTTGATCAGGTCGTAGACGTCCTTGTGGGTGGAGTTGTGCAGGGATTTATCCTTGCAGGCCATTGTCAGGAAGTTCTTCACTTCTTCCTTTGCGTGAGGGTAAAGGCCGGCAACGTATTCGGCTTCGTGTGGCTGGGTGCAGTTGAAGTGTTTGTCGTCTTTGGCTTTATCTCTTGCCATTGAGCAGCTCCTTTGAGTTCGCAGGGTGGTTGTTGACCAAGGCTGTTTGGGCCAAGGTTCCCTGAGCTTAGGAGCGCAAAAACGTCTCGCCATCTGGTCTGTGAAATCAGGAAGAGACTGTAGGACCGATCATGTGCGCGCATTTGCATTAAACGCAAAATTGCTTGAAGCATTCATTTGGTCGCATAGACGCCGGTTGCGACACCTCCCTAAACTGTCGAAAGTTTTTGGGCGCGGGGGCAATGGATGAATCGCAACGAGCTACGCAAGGCCGACATCAATCTGATGGTGGTGTTTGAAACACTGATGATCGAGCGAAATGTCACCAAGGTGGCCAAGAAGCTGTTTCTTGGCCAGCCGACCATCAGCTCTGCGCTCAATCGCTTGCGTGCGATGTTCAACGACCCGTTGTTCATTCGCGTAGGTCACCGTATGGAGCCGACGGCGCGGGCCGAAGAGATTTTTCGGCATCTGTCGCCAGCGTTGGATTCACTGTCGGTGGCCTTGAGCCTGACCCATGACTTTGACCCGGGCAGCAGCACCATGACTTTTCGTATCGGCATGTCCGACGATGTCGAGTTCGGCCTGTTGCCACCGCTGTTGCGCGCGTTGCGCCAGGAAGCGCCGAAGGTGGTTTTCGTGGTGCAGAATGTCGACTCCTGGCGCATTCCCGACTTGCTGGCCGCAGGCGACATAACGGTTGGAATCAGCCAGACCCGGGGGTTGCCGGCCAATGCCAAGCGCAAACTGTTGCGCTACATCCACCCTTGTGTGCTGCGCGCCGACGCCTCCGATACGCCGCTGACGGTCGATGAGTATTGTTCGCGTCCACACGTGCTGGTGTCCCACATCGCCAACGTCAGCGGGTACGCGGATGAGTGGCTGGCGCAGATCGGGCGTTCGCGCCAGGTGGTGCTTTCCGTACCCCAATACAGTTCGTTACCGGCATTGCTGGCCGGTACCGATCTGATTGCCAGCCTGCCGGATTACACCGCCGAAGCGATGGCGGCGTCCGGACAGCTGTTCAAGGAACCCTTTCCGTTCAAGACCGCGACCCTTGAACTGTCCATGGTCTGGCTCAGTCATGTCGATAGTGACCCTGCCGAACGCTGGCTGCGTTCGCGAATTGAAGCCGTCATGGGTGAGCGCAATTTGTTGTCATTGCCTCAGTGATCGCGGCAGTGCCCTGTTCCGTGTACGAACTTTTCTCTGAATTAAAGGAGTTTTGCCATGCCCCACCTGCACCTGGAATACACCGCCAACCTGCCTGAATTGAATGCCGACGTGGCGTTGCTGCGTCTGAACAATACGCTTGTGGCTTCCGGTCAATTCGCTGCCGAGTTCGATATCAAGAGCCGCGCTGTGAAGGTTGAGACTTTCAAGGTAGGGACGGCATTGGCGGAGCGGGCGTTCGTGCATGTGAAGCTGGCGCTGTTGAGCGGGCGTTCGTCGCAGATCAAGCAACAATTGTCTGAAAGCCTGCTGGCGGTTGTGAAGGATCTGTGTGAATGGCCTGTCGGGGTTGAAGTCCAGTTGTGCGTGGAAATTCTCGACATCGATCGCGATTCGTACACCAAGACGACCATCGGCATGTGACCTTCAGATCATAGGTGGCTCGGCGCAGGCCCTGATCACCTGTTCGCGCAGCCAGGTGTTGGCGCTGTCCTGGTCGACACTCTGGCTCCAATGCATGTCGAGGGTAAAACCCGGCAAGCCATCCGGCGCCTCACGGTGATCGAAAAGCGTCTCGTGGGCCAGCAAGCGTTGAATGCGTCGAGGCAGAGTAAGGATGAAATCGGTGCCTGTGATCATCTTCAATGCTGCGCTGTAGCTATTGGCTCGCGCCACGATCTGCCGCTGCAGGGCCTGCTGCGCCAGCCAGCCGTCAACCATATTCGAGGCGGATGTCCAGGGAGTGGGAAATACATGTCGGCGTTCGACGAAAGCCGGCAGGCTCATGCGTGGCTCCTGCGAGCCAGCCCGTTTGTCGAGGACGCAGACCAGATCATCTTTCATCAGTGCCTGTACATTGAAGTCCATGGGGCTGCGATGAAAGTTCGGACCGAAACCGATCGCAAGGTCGAGGCTGCCGTCACGCAACTGTTCGACCGGTATGTCGACTTCCAGCTTGTGTACATTGATCGTCACCGGGAGATCGGCAGCGCCGAAGTTCTTCACCAGGCGTGGCAGGACCAATTGCTCAAAGTATTCCGGTGCGCAGATGTTGAAGGTCGCCGGCTGCAACTTCGGATCGAATGCAGGCGCGCCGGCATGGCACAGGTTGATGCATTCCAGGGTTTTCAGTATGTGGGGATACATGTTGCCGGCCTTGTAGGTCGGGCGCATCCCGGTGCGAGTGTTGATGAACAGTTCGTCTTCGAAGCAGCTGCGCAATTTTTTCAGGCTGTAACTGACGGTGGACTGGCTGACGCATAATCTCTCGGCCACCTCGGTGACATTGTTTTGCTCATACACGGCAGCAAACACCATCAGGTCCTGCATATCCAGCTTTCGTAGCGCGTTACTGTTGAGCATCCATTCTGTCTCACCGTGTCGGTTGCGCCGATCGTGCGCAAACTTGTGCGAATGATCCTAGCGCAAGGAAGGCGTGAGGAGAGTAGCGCGCAAGCATTCAGTTCTGAACCGTTACGGGTATCGAGCGTCGGCTGGCCATCAGCAGCGACAGCATGCCGACTCCCACCAGAACGGCACCCACTATTTCCAGCGGCATGGGCGACTGGTGCCACCAGAGCCAGTGAAACAGCGTGAGCAGCAGTGTGCTCAGGTAGATGTAGGAAATCACCGAGGACGGAGCGATCACGCCAATGGCTCGATGCAGTAGCCAGAAAGTCGCCAGGGTGGCAAACAGTGCAAGGTACACCAGCCAGGCAACATCACTCATCGCCAGTAATGACGCAGATCGCCATCCGCCACTGTAACCGCAGAATGCCAACAGAAACGAAGCGCCAGACAGCATGTTCCAAAAAGTCATGCCCACCGGCCCGCGCCCCTTGAAACACCTGGCCTTCAGGCGTTGGCTGAGGGGCGGATAGAGCGCCATCGCCAGGCAGCCGACGCCATATACCGATAACGCATACAGTGAGGGCAGTTCGCCTGGACCGGCACCTTTCATCACCAGCAATATCGCACCGGTAGCGGCAACCAGCATCGGCAGCAGCCGTTGTTTAAGGTTGTTATCGGGCATCAATACCGCTTCGATAGCCAGCGTCAGCAGTGGCACCAATGTGAACATCGTTCCGGTATTGACTGCCGAGGTGTAGCGCAGCGCCTCGAACAGCGAGCCGAAGTACACCGCCAGCAGCAAGCCGAGCACACCGTGGCCGAGCAGCCCGCGAACGGTCATCGGACTATCGCCGTTGACCAGCAGCAAAGGCAGAAACGCCAGGGCGCACAACAGCAGGCGCAAGCCAGTCAGCAGAATCGGGTCGATCGCCTGATTGACCTGGGCAGCAGCGGAAAACGAGGCCGCGATCAACAGGGACCATAGCAACATGCCCGCATGGGCAAAGGCGAAGCTGCGCTGATTCATGGTGCAAGACTCGGGGCCGTGGGAAGGTGGGAGTTCGATTAGGCGTGTATGCGGCGGTGACGGCAAACCAGAAAGTCTGGACAGCCATTTGGAAATTAAATACCTGCACGGGGCTCGGGCGTTTGAAGAGGGCGGGGGAGGATGGCGAGCCAGCCTGAACAAGGGCTGAACAACTCGCAAATAAACTGAAGGTTTCATTTGCAGTTTTCAGCCCAACCAATCCTTGGCTTCCTTTTCACAAAAAATTGATGGTTGGCTAACTAAAGTTAGGGGTGCCGGGGCCAATGAAAATTTCACATTTGCCAAGGGCACTTCTTTTCAGGAACCGCCGATCACCATGTTGAAGATGAAAGCCGTGCGCCCGGAATGGGTGACACTGATTGCCAGCGCCTTTTTGTTATTTGCCTTCAATTTTGTGTTGTGGCAGCACCTTTTCGAGATCACCGCGGCCGATGGCAAAGGCATTGTCATGCGCGTTGCTTTCGGCGCAATGATCCTCGCAGCGTTCAATATCATTCTGACCTTGCTGGCATTCCGTCCCGTCATGAAGCCGGTGCTGACCGCGCTGTTCATGATCAGTGCCGGCGTGGCGTATTTCATGAGTCAGTACGGTGTACTGATCGATGCCGGGATGTTTCGCAATTTTGCTGAAACCAATGCCACGGAAGTACGTGACTTACTGTCGCTGAAGCTGTTTCTTTACATTCTGTTGTTGGGCGTTTTGCCCTCGTGGTTGTTGTGGAAAACCCCGGTCAACTACCGTCGTTGGCATCGCGAACTGCTCAGCAAGCTTCTGGTGGGTGTTGCCTCGGCTGCAGTCATCGGTGGCGTGGCGCTGATCAACTATCAGGGACTTTCGTCGTTGTTTCGCAATCACCACGAGCTGCGCTTGATGGTCGTGCCAAGCAACTACATCGGTGCATCTTTCGGGTATTTGCGCGAGCAGGTCGCGTCTGCGCAGCAGCCCTTTGTCAAAATTGGCGAAGATGCCCAGCGTAATCCCGCCTGGCAAAATCATGAACGCAAATCCCTGACTGTACTGGTGGTGGGTGAAAGCGCCCGCGCCGAAAACTTCGGCATCCTCGGCTATCAGCGCGACACCACGCCCAAACTCAGTAAAGAGGCGGGGCTGATCGCTTTTACCGATGTGCACTCCTGCGGCACGGAAACCGCTGTGTCCGTGCCTTGCATGTTCTCCAACATGGGCCGCCAGGATTACAACGCCAGCAAGGCGAAGAACCAGGAAGGCCTGCTGGATGTGCTCAAGCGTGCCGGTCTTGATGTGATCTGGCGTGATAACCAGTCCGGGTGCAAAGGCACTTGCGACCGTGTGACGCTCGATGATGTCAGTGACTTGAAGGACCCGGCCCTGTGCGCCAACAGTGAGTGCCGCGACGAAATTCTGCTGCAAGGGCTGCAGCACTTTATCGATAACCTGGATAAAGACACGGTATTGGTGCTGCACCAGATGGGCAGTCACGGTCCGGAGTACTTCAAGCGCTACCCGAAAGAATTCGAACGCTTTACCCCGGTTTGTGAAAGCAACGCACTCAATAATTGCGACCGCGAAAGTATCGTCAATGGTTACGACAATACGCTGGTGTATACCGACCATGTGCTGTCGACACTGATCGATCTGTTGCGCAGCAACCAGAACAAGGTCGATACCGCGATGTTGTATCTGTCGGATCACGGCGAGTCCCTGGGCGAGTACAACCTGTTCCTGCACGGCACGCCTTACATGCTGGCACCGGACCAGCAAAAGCATGTGGCGATGTTGGCCTGGTTCTCGGACAGCTATCAGAAATCGTTCAAGGTGGATGCCCATTGCCTGCAGTCGATGCGTGAAAAGCCCTTGAGCCAGGACAACCTGTTCCATTCGATGCTGGGGCTGCTGGAAGTCGACAGCAAGGTCTACAACCAGGAGCTGGATATGTTTGCCGGCTGCCGTGGACCGGGTGTCGATGGGGCGTTGGCCCGCCAATGAGTCACTCGACCTTTTCTCGCGCAGCGGCCACCGACCGGCGGCCATTCAAATGATCTTCAAGAGCTATTGAACATGCCTGCCCAGCCACCATCGGCCATTGAGCTTGAGTTCGCCCGGCGTTATGACCAGGAGCATGCCCGCGTCTGTTCGCAGCCTCGCGCGCAAGACCTGGCCGGGCGCCTGGCGTTGTGGCGTGAGGAGCAACTGGTGCGCCACGCGCTCAAGGTCGCCGGTGAGCCGGGGCTGATCCTCGATGTAGCGTGCGGTGTGGGGCCGTTCTGGCCGGTTTTGGCCGAGCATGCAAATCGGGTGATCCTGGCGACCGATCCCTCCCAGGACATTCTCGATCATGCGCGGACCCACCATCCCAAGAGCCTGCTGAAACGGATCAGGACCTTTCAAAGCTCCGCCTTCACCATTGGTCTGTCGGCGAATGCGGTGGATTGCATCTTTTGCATGCAGCTGTTCCAGCACCTTTGCAGTCCCGAGCACCGACTGGCGATGCTCGGCGAGTTTCACCGGGTCAGTCGCGATACGGTCATTGTTGCGGTACGTGTCGGGGGGCGTTTCAAGACGCGGCGCCTTGATGCGCAGACTGCCGAAACCTCTCCACTGGCCAGCAAGGCCGAAATGGAAGCCGAGTTCAAGCAAGCGGGTTTTTCCGTACTCCGCCATCAGGACTTCCTGCCCGTTTGGGCGCCGATGCGGGTTTACGTGTTGCGTAAGGTCGGCTAGTACGGCGTTGTAGGGCTATTCTTTTTTCCAAGCAGGTATTTTCGCTAAAGCTCTTGTTCAGTGGATACGCGGAAATCGCCGGGGGCGATATATACTGCGCGCCATTCTTCAAGGGAGAGCCGTGTGGCCATCGATATTCACTGGATTCGCGACAACGATAGCCTCGGCCGGTTTTGCGCCGAGTGGCAGCAATTGCCATACGTTGCCCTCGACACCGAATTCATGCGGGTCGAAACCTTCTATCCGATTGCCGGCCTGCTGCAGGTGGGCGATGGTGCGCGGGCGTACCTGATTGATCCGCTGACCATCGACAACTGGCAACCCCTGGCCGCATTGCTGGAAAACCCGGCGGTGGTCAAGGTCGTCCATGCCTGCAGCGAAGACCTCGAAGTCCTGTTGCGTCTGACTGGCAGCTTGCCGGTGCCGCTGTTCGACACACAACTGGCTGCCGCTTATCTGAATCTGGGCTTCTCCATGGGCTATTCGCGGCTGGTGCAGGAAGTGCTCGGCATCGATCTGCCCAAGGGTGAAACCCGTTCCGACTGGCTGCAACGTCCGCTTTCCGAGACCCAGATCAGTTATGCCGCAGAAGATGCCGTGCATCTCGCGGAGGTTTTCGTACAGCTGCGTCCGAAGCTTTCCGATGAAAAACTCGCCTGGGTCCTGGAGGACGGGGCCGAGTTGGTGGCCAATCTGCGCCGGGAAGTCGATCCGTACGAGGTTTATCGCGACGCCAAACTGGCGTGGAAACTGTCCCGAGCCCAACTTGCCGTGCTGCGCGAACTTTGCGCCTGGCGCGAGCAACAAGCCCGGGCCCGTGATTTGCCGCGCAACCGTATCATTCGCGAGCATTCGTTGTGGCCCCTGGCTCGCACACAACCGGACAACCTCGGTGCGTTGGCGAAAATCGAAGACATGCATCCGCGTACCGTGCGTCAGGATGGCGAATTCCTGCTGGAGCTGATCAAGCGTACTGGCAGTGTGTCCCCAGACCAGTGGCCTCCAGCCATACCGGAGCCGTTGCCGGTGGAAGCCGCAGCGCTGCTCAAGCAAATGAAAGCGATTGGCCAGGCCGCGGCCGAGCGTCTGAACATCGCGCCGGAGCTGATGCTGCGCAAGAAAACCCTGGAAGCACTGCTCAAGAGCGGCTTCCCCAATGGTCCCTATCAATTGCCCGATTCGCTGCGTGGCTGGCGCCGCGAATTGATGGGCCAGGCGCTGCTCGACAGCCTGGCCAACGCCGGAGAACAGCCTTGAAACGTATTTGTTCCATTTACCGCAGTGCGAAAAAAAACGAAATGTACCTCTATGTGCTCAAGGCCGATGCCCTTGAGCGCGTCCCGGAACCCCTCATGGCGGCCTTCGGCAAGGCCATTCACGCCTTCGACCTGGTGCTGACACCCGAGCGCAAGTTGTCGCGCGAGGACATTACCGTCGTTCTGGAAAACCTCGACAAGCAGGGCTACCACCTGCAAATGCCGCCGGCTGAAGAGGAATACATCGAACACTTGCCGGAAGAGTTGCTACGACGCAACGACCCGGTCTAATCGGCGTCAGGGCTCGGTTCAGAGCCGAACTGAAACTCTGGAATAATGATGGCGATGGCCTTGACGGTGCCACCACACACCGTCGATGGCTGTCTGCAGCTTTTTTGAAAGGTTGAAAGATGCGCGTTCTGATAGCTGAACACGACCACGCCGTGTATGCCCAACTGCTGCGTGAGGCAGCGCCGGATCTGGAGGTATTGACCAGTGGCGACTCCGCCGAACTGGCCCGCCAGGCCGCCGAGTGCCCGGTCTGGCTCGGCCAGCCCGACCTGCTGGCGACGCTGTTGCGCCAGGGACATCAGCCGCAGTGGTTGCAGTCGACCTGGGCCGGCATCACCCCGCTTCTGGCTGACGGCCTGCCACGACATTATCGACTGACCCGCGCCGTGGGGATCTTCGGTCAGGTCATGGCCGAGTACGTGCTCACCTACATGCTTGGCCACGAACGTGAAGTGCTGGCACGGTTGGTCAGCCAGGTCGAGCGCAAGTGGGATAACCGTCATGGCCAGAGCCTTGCGGGGCGCAAGGTGCTGATCGTCGGCACCGGTGATATCGGCCAGACGGTGGCGCAGTTCCTCGTGCCTTTTGGCGTGGAGCTCTATGGCGTTGCCAGCGAAGCCCGCGAACAGGCGCCGTTTGTCGAAGTCGGCTCGCTGGCTGACTTGCCACGGTTGGTCGGCCTGGTGGATTACGTGATCAATCTGCTGCCGAATACGCCGAAAACCCACGATATCTACAATGCCGCGCTGTTCAGGCAGTTCAAGCCGACAGGGTTGTTCATCAACGTCGGTCGAGGTGTGGCGGTGGTCGATGCGGACCTGGTGAACGCCTTGAAAGAAGGGCATCTGGTGGGCGCCGTGATCGACGTCTGCCGTCAGGAGCCACTGCCGCAGCGCCACCCGTTCTGGACGGCCTGGGGATTGCTGTTGACCGGCCACAGCTCGGCACCGACGTCGCCATCCTTGATGACGAAACTGTTTGTCGAGAATCTGAAGGCCTATCAGGCGGGCGAGGCATTGCGCGGGGAAGTTGATTTCACTCGCGGCTACTGACCCCGCGCTGAAAGCCTGTAGGAGCCGAGCTTGCTGGCGATTGCGGTCTCACAGTCACCATTGATGTTGAATGTGATGTCCTCATCGCCAGCAAGCTTGGTTCCTACAGTCGGGTTTTCGGTGTGGCTTAAAGGGTGAAGTCGCCTTCGGTCGCCAGTTCGCTCAGCGGACGGCGCGGGCTCGGTACTTCACGGGCCTGGAGGTACTCGGCCAGGCTGGCCTTGTCGCCCAGTTTGCCCACTGCCACGGCAGCGTGCAGGGCATAGCCTTGGGGAATGTTCAGCTCCTTGCGGGTCAGCTCCTGATCGAAACCGGCCATGCCGTGGGTGTGCCAGCCGCTCAGGCTCGCTTGCAGCGCCAGGTGGCCCCAGGCCGAGCCGGTGTCGAAGGTGTGCCACAAGGCCGGGGTTTCTTCGGCAGCGCCAGGCGCTGCGAAGGTGGTTTTGGAGATGATGATGACCAGTGCCGAGGCGTGTTGCGCCCAACTGCGGTTGAACTCGTTCAGCAGCCCCAGGTAACGCTCCCAGTTCGGTGTATCGCGACGTGCGTAAAGAAAGCGCCAAGGCTGCGAGTTATAGGCCGATGGCGCCCAGCGCGCGGCTTCGAAGAAGCTCAGCAGGGTTTCCTCCGGGATGGTTTCGCCTGTGAAGGCGCGGGGCGACCAGCGATCGGTGAACTGAGGGTCAATGGCGAAATCGGCAACGCGTGGGTTTGCACTCATCAAGAGATTCCTTGCTACGTTTGAAAGTGTGGGACGTCTGAAACCTGCGGACGCAGTCGGGTCGAGCGAAAAGATGATCCAGAGCCGCTGCGGGGGCATCGCCATGCAATACGCTCGAGCGTTAATGGCTCGCAGGCCGGTTCCTTGCGACTGGCAAAGCTACTTGGCGGCGCAAAAACTGACAAGTCCGATCTACCGGTAGTCGCCAATGCTTGGCCCGTGGGGCCGTGCGCACTAGACTGGCGGCCTTTTCACCACCTGATGTTGATGCTTGAGCCATGGCCGCCAAAGTCGAACCGTTCTGGATACGCAAAACCCTCGATCAACTGGATCAGGAGGAGTGGGAATCGCTGTGCGACGGTTGTGGCCTGTGCTGCCTGCAAAAGCTCGAGGATGAAGAGGACAACAGCGTCTATTACACGCGCATCGCCTGCAAATTGCTGGACTTGAAAACCTGCCAGTGCAGCGATTATCCGAACCGTCGCGAGTCCGTCCCCGATTGCATCCAGCTGACGCCGGGCAAGGCCGACGAATTCAAATGGTTGCCGCCGACCTGCGGCTACCGTCTGGTCAGCGAGGGCAAGGACCTGCCGCTGTGGCATCACCTGGTGTGCGGCGATCGCGATGCGGTCCATCACGAACGTATTTCCCAGTCCGGGCGCATGTTGGCCGAAGGCAGCGTGGCAGAAGAGGATTGGGAAGACCATCTGATTTTCCGGGCGGGTTGAGCATCCGGCGAGTCTCGTTTGACCAAGGAGTGTGTATGGCTGTGGGATGGCGGCAGGCGTTGGTCGTTGGACTGTTGACCCTGAGCTCATCCGCCTGGGCGGCAAAGAAGGTGGATCTGGATTATCACGTGCGTCTGTTGCCACAGAGCGACCAGGCTGAAGTGCGCCTGACGCTGGCACAGGGTTCGGCAGTGCGCAGCCTGGATTTCAATCTGGGTGACGGCAGCCGTTACAGCGACTTCAAGGCCGACGGACAGTGGCAATTGACACCGGGTCAGCCGGCTCGTGGCGTCTGGCGTCCGACTGCTGACAAGGCCAGCCTGACATACCGCGTACGAGTCAGTCATACCCGCAAGAACGGCAGTTTCGACACGCGCATGACGCCGGCCTGGGCCTTGTTGCGTGGCGACGATCTGGTTCCGGCCGCCAAACTCGATCAGCAGGACGGCAGCGAACTGGTGTCACGCCTTGAGTTCGAGCTGCCCACTGGCTGGAAAAGCGTCGAGACCGCCTGGCCGCGGATCGGCAAGAACAAGTTCCGCATCGACAATGGATCGCGCTTGTTCGACCGACCCACGGGCTGGATGCTCGCCGGACATCTTGGCAGCCGTCGCACACGGCTCGGGGAAACCGAAGTCACGGTGGCTTCGCCCAGGGGGCAGGGCATGCGACGCATGGATGTACTGACGTTGCTGACATTCGTCTGGCCGCAAGTACAAGCCGTGTACCCCCGCCATCCCGCCAAATTGCTGATTGTCGGGGCCAACGATCCGATGTGGCGCGGCAGCCTCGCGGCGAATGAGTCGATCTACCTCAACAGCCATTTGCCGTTGGTCAGCGAGAGCGGCAGCAGTGCGCTGGTGCGTGAGCTGGCGAAGCTGTTCGGCCAGATCAATGGCCAGCAGCGCAGTGACTGGGTCAGCGAGGGCTTTGCCGAATATTACGCCATCGAACTGCTACGCCGTGCCGGCGGCATGAGTGACGATCGCTACCAGAGCCTTCAGGAACGATTGGCCAGGGACAGCCAGAAAGTCACGACCTTGCGTGGCGAGCAACTCACGTCGGCGCAGGTTTCCAGGGCCGTGGTGTTAATGCAGGAACTGGATCGCGAGATTCGCCTGAAGACGCGTAACAAGCGTTCCCTGGACGATGTACTGCGTGGCGCGATGCGTTTGGGCAATGTGGACACCAAGGCATTCGTGCAGCTCAGTGAGAGCGTGATTGGCGACTCTTCCAGGGTGCTGGATAGCGAGCTGCTTCAGTAACACCGCCTTCGCGGGCAATGGTCGATGCACTCCTGTAGGAGCGAGCATGCTCGCGATGGATTCATTAACGCCGCGTTTAACCAGGTAAACAGGCGTTTTCGTTGACGACCATCGCGAGCATGCTCGCTCCTACAGGCGAACAGAATCTTGTATCAAACCCCGGTTTTCGGCGACTTCAACGAATCATTTGCGGTCACTGTCGCGGTTTTGGTCGCCGCCTCGGCATTGGCTTTCAACGCCTTCAAATCTTCACCGGCACGCTGGATTTTCGCCCGCACGGTGTTCATGTCCTGGCGGCTCTTTTCCAGCAGGCTTTTCGCCGAGCTGTGCCCGGTGATTCCACGGGCCAGGGCGACACCGCCGATGGCCACCTGGATCAGGCCGAAGAGGCCGCCACGACGCAGTCCCTTGCCGACCATGACCATGCCGCCGGCCAGGGAACCGATGCGCTCCCAGCCCTGGACGTTCTGATCGGAATGGGTCTGGAACGGCGTGGATTCGATGCGCTCTACGCGTTTGAGTTCGCTCATGATCTGTCTCCAGTCTGGAAGGGCGGCTTGGGTCACGAATAATCAGCTGACTGCCAAGGCACTCGGCTTGTTCCCACGGATGCGCGGCAACTCAGCGGAATTTCGGTCCCGAACGAGTATTCAGGCCTTTGGCCATGCGGTCATACAGCACGACATTGACCGTGGCGGCCAGGTTCATGCAGCCGGTGGTCGGAATGTAGACCACGTCTTCGCACCAGTCGCGAATCTCTTTATCCAGCGAGCCGTCCTCCGGCCCGAAGATGTACAGCGCGCGGTCGGGGTGAGTGTATTCGGGCAGCGGTCGTGCGCCGTCGACCAGTTCCACTGCGACGGGGACGCAGTTCAGAGGCAGTATTTTCTTCAGGTCGTCGATGCCGATCAGCGGGATATCGTAATGCACGCGCTTGGTATCGGTGACGAAGTCGGCGGCGCGCTCGTAGCGTTTGCCGGTGTAGAACACCGATGCCACGCCATAACAGCCAGCGGCGCGCATCACCGAACCGACGTTCTCCGGTGATTTGGGGTTATACAAACCAATGCAGCTGTACCGTTTGTCTGCCACGAGCGGGGTGCCTTTCGAAAAAAAGCGCGATTATACGGGGATTGGGGGCAGGGTGGTCAGTTTGTAAATGGGTGGTGTTTGGGCAATTGCTATCGCGAGCAGGCTCGCTCCCACATGGGATCTGTGGTGTGCACAAATCTAATGTGGGAGCGGGCTTGCCCGCGATGGCGTCCGTTCAGACGCTGAAAATCTTCAGTCTTCTTTCTTCATCAGCCCGGCCAGCGCGGCGAACGGATTGTGGGTCGCCTTGGCGATTTTCGGCGTGCTCAACGAGCCGTCGCCGAAATACTGCTGGTCGGTGTAGCGCGAGTGTTCGTTGTCATGGCAGTACAGGCACAACAATTCCCAGTTCGAGCCGTCCTGGGGGTTGTTGTCGTGGTTATGGTCGCGGTGGTGCACGGTCAGCTCGCTCAGGCGCTTGCCGGAGAATTCACGGGCGCAGCGGCCACACACGTGCGGGTACATCTTCAGGGCCTTGTCACGGTAGCCCATTTCCTTGTCGCGCTGGTTGTCGGCCAGGATGCGGTCCAGCTTCGACGTATTGGTTGGGGTGGACGAACTCATGGGTTCACCTTTGTTGAAAGACTAATGACGGTAATGATCAAAGTTTAGCGCAGCCCATGACCGGATTCGAACAGGTCGCCGCTTTTGGCAATGGAAACGATCCATGGGCTTTGCCTTGCATTAAATAGGTGACAACGGGTAAAGCAAACGGATGTCGTTGGGAGTAGCCTGCAATGGACACCAAGGCCAACGGAGCCATTGATGAAGCGCATCATTCTAACGGTCATGACGCTGGCCGCGCTGTCGGTCAGCGCAGCGCAGGCCCAACCACTGCAACCCACCCCCGTCAGTCCTGCGCCGACGCCCGGCTCACCGGGCACTGCAACGCCCACGCCGTATCCACAGATATCTCCCGCGCCACTGCCGAAAGTCGGCCCCGGCAGTGGTGGTCCGCCCCTGGTCCCCATCGAAATGCCCAGCCCGCCGACCAAGGACCAGCCGGTGCCGGGGATCGAACAGAACCCACCGAAGGTCAAGCCGCCAGGCGGTTAAACCTGCTGCGACAGCAATTGTCCGTCGACCATGCGCAAGCGTTTGGAGAGGGAAACCGCGAGGGCGCGGATGATCTTGGCGGCGATTTTCGGGGCGTCGTTGAGCATCTTTTCCAGTGAGTCCTTGCCCAGGTTGAGCAACTGGCAGTTGCTCGCCGCCACGCAACTGGCCGAGCGGCGTTCACCATCGAGCACGGCCATTTCACCGAAGGCGCGACCGCTGCGCAATGTGGCGATAGTCACCAATTGCCCGTCGCTGGTGGTTTTTTGCACGGCCACCTGCCCGGTGTGGATGATGCACATGAAACTGCCGGCATCACCTTCGTGGAAAATCTCCTCGCCCTGGGCAATCGTGCTGATACTGAAATAGCCGGAAGCTGCGGCGAAGTCCGCCGGCTGCAATTGATTGAACAGGCCGCAGTCCATCAGCCAGTCGCGGATTTCGTTGTTCAGCAGGGTCGTTTCTGGCATGTCGGGTGATCTTTCTTTTGTTCTGGATTCCGGGCTGGCCATTTCTCGTAGGAGCGAGGCTTGCCCGCGAATGCAATGTCACTTTCAACCTTGATGTTGAATGTGTAGCCCATTCGCGGGCAAGCCTCGCTCCTACAGGCGACCGTATTGTATCGGCCTCTGGCGTTCGCAATTAAGACCGGTTCATCGGGCCAAGTTCCTCAGGCAACCCCCAAAATCCTGAACAAAAATGCGTATTCGAGCGCTACGTCACGCAATCCTTGATAACGCCCGCTCATGCCGCCATGCCCGGCACCCAGTTCGGTCTTGAGCAGCAGCAGATTGTTGTCGGTTTTGGTCGCACGCAATCTGGCGACCCACTTGGCAGCCTCCCAATACTGCACGCGACTGTCGTTGTAGCCAGCGATCACCAGAGTGGCCGGATATGCCTGCGCGGTCACGTTTTCGTAGGGGGCGTAAGCCTTGATCCGATCATAGACATCCGGCTCTTGCGGGTTGCCCCACTCGTCGTACTCGGTAACGGTCAATGGCAGGTCCGGGTCGAGCATGGTGTTGAGTGCATCGACGAACGGTACTTCGGCTATGGCGGCACCAAACAACTGCGGCCGTTGATTGAGCACCGCGCCGATCAACAAACCGCCGGCGCTGCCGCCGCTGATCGCCAGCTGGGGGGCGGTGGTCAAGCCTTGGTCAATCAGATGCTCGGCACAGGCGATGAAATCGCTGAAGGTGTTGTGCTTGTGCTCCTGTTTGCCGGCGCGGTACCAGGCTTCCCCCAGTTCGCCACCGCCGCGCACGTGAGCGATGGCAAACGCCATGCCGCGATCGAGCAGGCTCAGGCGGGCGTGGGAGAACCAGGGATCGAGGCTTTCGCCATAGGCGCCGTAGCCATACAGGTACAGTGGCGTCGGCTTGCCGAGCGAGTCGCGCTTGACCACCAGGCTGATCGGTACTTGCGTGCCGTCAGGCGCCGTGGCCCACAGGCGTTGGCTGACGTAGGCGTCGGCGTCGAACGGGCCGAGCACCGGGGTTTGCTTGAGAACCTGTTGCTCGCCGGTGGATAACTGCAACTGACGGATCTGCGCCGGACGGTTCAATGCCTCGTAGCGCAGGCGAATGCGCTCGCTGACGAACTCCAGGCTGTTTTGCACATGCAGGCTGTAGGCCGCGTCCGGCAGTTGTACCCGGTAACTCGGCAGGTTCAGCGGGTGGACTTCGATGATCGGTAACCCGCCTTCGCGCAGGCTCAGGGTCATGGCGCCGGCGTTCAGGCTCATGCCTTCGATCATCACCGTATCGCTATGGGGGACCAGGTTGTGCCAGTCGGCCTCGGCCGGTGCCACGCCTGTGTCGACGGCGGTGTACAGGGCGAAATTGATGCCATCGCGATTGGTGCGGATAAACCAGGTCCATTGGCCGTCAAGTGCGCCATGGTCGACATCGTATTCATGCTCTTCGACCCGTGGCGCGACACAGGCAAAGGCTTGTTGCGGCTGGTTGGCGTCCAGGACCCAGACTTCGCTGGTGGTCTTGCTGCCCAGGGAGAGCAGCAATTGCTGCTCGGAGCTTGAGCGGTAGCAATGCAGGAAGAAGCGGCCGTCCGGCTCATGGAAGACTTCTTCGGCCGCCGTGCCATCCAGGCGATAGCGAAACAGTTTGTGCGGACGATGGGTGTCGTCCAGCTCGCCGAAAAACAGAGTCAGGCTGTCATTGGCCCAGGTCATGCTGCCATCGCAGTCCTCGAACGCCAGTTCACTGACGCGTCCGTCGGACAACTCCTTCACGAACAGTGTGTAGATCTCATCGCCCGTGGAATCGATGCTGTAGGCCAGGCGCTGGTGATCCGGGCTGATGCTGAACGCGCCCAGGGAAAAGAAGCCACCATTGGCCAGCACGTTCGGGTCCAGCAGCAGTTGTTCCCGGCTTTCATCGAGTTGCAGGCTGTCATCGGCCGGGCGCGGGCAGCGGTAGTGGCGTGCATATTCGTCACCCGCCGTGGTGCGGGTGTAGTACAGGTAGGGTCCCCACGGTGAGGGCAGGGACAGGTCGGTTTCGAGAATCCGGCCCTTGATCTCCTGGAAAAGGGCTTCGCGAAGTTCGGCCTGATCGGCGGTCTGTGTTTCCTGGTAGCTGTTTTCAGCCTTGAGGTAATCGAGCACGGCAGGGGTGTCGCGCTCCTGCAGCCAGGCATACGGGTCATTGCCTTCGGCCTTGTGGGCGATCGGGGCGTCGCAAATGTTGGCAGATAGAGGCATGAAGGACTCTCGAACAGTGTACGAATTGGGATGATTAACCTGTAGGAGCGAGCCTGCTCGCGATTGCGATTTGTCAGTGATAAAAAAGACAACTGGCACACCGCAATCGCGAGCAGGCTCGCTTCCACAGGTTGTGAATCTGGCGCGACAGGCATTGGTGCAGCCTGACGTGCGAAAAGCCGTTATCATAAGCGCCTCTTTGCCTGCCTTGCCATGGACACCATGACCGAGAACGACTATCTGATCGCCTGGGGCCTCTACGCCTTCGCCGCCTTGGGCTGCTTGTTGGTGTGGATGCGGATCACCCGCTGGATGTGGCGCTGGTTGCGCGAGCCGCTGCGTTTGCTGATGGCGGTGCTGCTGATCAGCCCGACCATCATCGACCCGGTGAAGGAAAAATTCGCTCCGGCGGTTGCCATTACGGCCCTGGACCTGTTGTTCAAGGTCGGCAACAACGCGTGGCGGGCAATTTCCGATCTGTTCATGTACGGCATGATCGCTTTCGCCATTTACCTGGTGTTCGTGGCGATCCGTTTCCCCATCGAACGCGCCGCCAAGGCCCGCCGGGAGAAGGCCGCCGCTGCCAAGGCCGCCGCTCTGGCCGATGAACCGCACGAGGACCAGCCTTTCGGCGGTGCCGGTGATGATCGCTACGGCCGTCCTCCCGTGCCGAGCAATCCCCAGCGTATGCGGGTCGAGCCCCGCCTGTAACCTTGCCCCTGCGATTTTTGCGAGAGTCCAAGCATGTGTGAGTTATTGGGCATGAGCGCCAATGTCCCGACCGATATTGTGTTCAGCTTCACCGGGTTGATGCAGCGTGGCGGGCGAACCGGCCCGCATCGCGATGGCTGGGGTATTGGGTTTTACGAAGGTCGCGGCTTGCGCCTGTTTCAGGACCCGGCGGCGAGCTGCGAGTCGGAAGTCGCCAACCTGGTGCAGCGCTACCCGATCAAGAGCGAAGTGGTGATCGGGCACATCCGCCAGGCCAACGTCGGCAAGGTCTGCCTGTCCAATACCCATCCGTTCGTACGCGAGTTGTGGGGCCGCAACTGGTGTTTCGCCCACAACGGCCAGTTGGCGGACTTTCAGCCGACGGCCAGCTTCTATCGCCCCGTTGGCGATACCGACAGCGAAGCGGCGTTCTGTGATTTGCTCAATCGCGTGCGAGCGGCGTTCCCCGAGCCGGTCGAGGTGGAAGAACTGCTGCCGTACCTGGTCGCCGCCTGCGCCGAATATCGCAGCAAAGGCGTGTTCAACTGCCTGCTCAGCGATGGCGACTGGCTGTTCTGCTATTGCTCGACCAAACTCGCGCAGATTACCCGGCGTGCCCCGTTCGGGCCGGCGCGTTTGAAGGATGTCGATGTAATCGTCGATTTCCAGGCCGAAACCACGCCCAACGACGTGGTCACGGTGATCGCCACCGAACCCTTGACCGAAAACGAAACCTGGACCCGTTACGAACCGGGCCAGTGGAGCCTGTGGCGACGCGGTGAATGCGTCAGCCAGGGCAGGACCGAATAAGGATTCACCTCATGTTGCTCAGTTACCTAAGGCTGGTGTTGTTTGCGGCGGGCCTGTTGATCGGTGTCCAGGTGCCGGGGTTCATCAATGATTACGCCAAGCGGGTCGAAGCGCATCTGATTGAGGTGCAGGCCGGCTTGACCGGCTTCCAGGGCACGGCCAATCAGTTCTTCAAGGGCGATATGCAGGCCCTGGTGGCTCATTACCGTGCCAGCGAAGACCCGGTCTTTCGCAGCGATGCCGACAGCCTGAGCAACCTGCTGACCCGCCAGCTGGCGCTGGACAAGCAATTCCAGGCGATGCAGGGGCCGTGGTACATCCGCGTGCTGCAAGTGGTGCTGGCCGCCGACCCGGACATTCGCATGGAAACCTGGAATGGCTACAGCTACCAGATTCTATTGACGCCGCAGGCAATGATCTGGGGCTTGAGCGGCGCGATGTTGCTGTCGTTTGGCCTGGAATGCCTGTATCGCCTGATCGACTGGGTCGTGCTGGGCGGCAAGCGCCTGCGTCAGAGCCGGCCGATCGAAGAGCGGGACCTGCGCGGGCTGGATTGATCGACCTGTGGGAGCTGGCTTGCCAGCGATGACGGCCTGTCAGCCAATCTGACTTTGTTGGATGTATGCCAACCCTGTGGGAGCGAGCCTGCTCGCGATTGCGATTTGTCAGTGACAAAAATGACGATTGGCACACCGCAATCGCGAGCAGGCTCGCTCCCACAGGATCAATCAAATCATCGCGCTAGCGTGATGTAACGCTCACCCACCCTGCGCGCATACCCCTCCAGCACCTGCTGGGACAACGCGACAATTTCCTCGACCCACTCCACACCCACTCGCCACGACACCACAACCTGCAAATCCGGTGGGCATTGATCGATGGCCAGCAGGGTCAGTTCCCCGCGCGCCAGTTCTTCGGCCACCAGCACCGGAGGCAAGGCGCCGATACCGAACCCGTCGCGCAGCAGGCGGGTAATCGCCGATACCGAATTCACGCAGTTCAGTCGTGGTGCCGGGACACCGTTGGCTTGCATCAGGGCCAGCACCTCCTGATGCGGATGGGAGTTTTTCGAGTAGGTAATGATTCGCTCGTTCGCCAGGTCGGCCACCCCGCAATACTCGCGGTTGTACAGGGAGTTGCTGGCGACGATCCAGCCCATTGGATGGCTGGCCAGCTCCAGGCTGCGTACGCTTTCCTGACGCAACAGATCGGTTTGCAGGATGACATCCAGAAAGCCTTTTTGCAGCTGATCGCAGAGGTTCAGCGAGGTATCGGCGACCAGCTCGATTTCCACCAGCGGGTAGTGATCGGTCATCTGCGCCACCAGCGGGCTGAGCCAGGTATGGATCACCGTGTCCATCACGCCGATGCGCACGCGACCGGCCTTGCTCGAGCGGGTTTCGATCGACTGTTTGAGCGCCTGCATGGTGTCCATCATCTGCTCGGCGTAATCGAGCACTTTCAGGCCTTCCGGCGTCAGGCTGACGCCACGTGAATCGCGCAGAAACAGCTTCACTCCCAGCTCGCCTTCGAGTACGGCGATGCGACTGGATATCGACGCCTGGGTGGTGAAGAGCTTGTCGGCGGTGAGGCGGAAACTCTTGAGTCGGGCGACCCAGACAAAGGTTTCGAGAAACTTCAGGTTCATGGGCGGCTCGGGGGGGATAAAAATTTCTTATGTCTGGGGCGGGTTTTTATTCGTTGGACGCAACAGGGACGGCCGCTCAAGAATCAGGCCATCCGGTTCCCACGATAGGCGTCGTCGGGGCTTCGAACAATACCAATAAAATCAGCGCGGAGAATTGCCATGAGTGCGCCCGACACCCCCGCCATTTCGAAAGCCACGGCTAGCCCGGGACCTTTCGACTGGTATCGCAACATCAATCAGCAGGAGCGCCGCGCTTTCTGGAGCTGCAAGATCGGCTACGGCCTGGACGGCATGGACACCCAGATGCTCAGCTTCGTTATCCCGACCCTGATTGCCATGTGGGGCATCACCACCGGCCAGGCCGGGCTGATTCACACCAGTACCCTGATCGCGTCGGCCATTGGCGGCTGGGTCGCCGGGATTCTCTCCGATCGCATCGGCCGCGTGCGCACCTTGCAACTGACCGTGCTGTGGTTTGCCTTTTTCACTTTTCTTTGCGGCTTCGCCCAAAGCTATGAGCAACTGCTGATTGCCCGCACCCTGATGGGCTTCGGCTTCGGTGGTGAATGGACAGCCGGCGCGGTGCTGATTGGCGAAGTCATTCGCGCCAAGGACCGTGGCAAGGCCGTCGGCATGGTGCAGTCGGGCTGGGCATTGGGTTGGGGGCTGACAGCCATCCTGTACGCATTGCTGTTTTCGGTGCTGGCGCCGGAGGACGCCTGGCGCGCCCTGTTCATTCTGGGCATCGTCCCGGCGATTTTCGTGATCTTCGTCCGCCGCCTGGTCAAGGATCCGGAAATCTACCGTGAGGCCAAAGCCAGGGAAGAAACCAGCCAGCCGTCGAAGTTCTACGAGATTTTCGCTCCCGGCATGCTGTTCACCACGATCCGTGCTTCGCTGCTGACCACCGGCGCACTGGGCGGCTACTACGCCATCACGTCCTGGCTGCCGACTTTTCTGAAGAACGAACGTGGCTTGAGCGTACTCGGCACGGGCGGTTATCTGGCGATGGTGATCATCGGCTCCTACGTCGGCTATGTCATCAGCGCTTATCTGACCGACCTTCTCGGGCGCAAGAAGAACTTCATCCTGTTCGCGGTCGGTTCGTTCACCATTGTCTTGCTGTACACGCAAATGCCGGTCAGCAACGGCGTGATGCTGTGGCTGGGCTTCCCGCTGGGCTTCTTTGCCTCGGGGATTTTCAGCGGCATGGGGGCGTTCCTGACCGAGCTGTTTCCTACGCGCATTCGCGGCTCAGGCCAAGGCTTTTGCTACAACATCGGTCGGGCACTGGCGGCTTTGTTCCCGCTGTTGATCGGGCTGCTCAGCCAGAAAGTCCCTCTGAGCCTTGGCATCGGGGCCTTCGCGGCAGTGTCTTATGGCGTGGTGATCCTCGCGGCGTTGAGCCTGCCGGAAACCCGCGGCAAGCAACTCGATACGCAGTAACTGGTAACCTGCGGGGCAATTGTCCTACGGTCAAAAAGATAAAAATTACAGGAGTGTTCACCATGAGCCGCCTGCTATTGAATTGTGACATCGGCGAAAGCTTCGGCAACTGGACCATGGGGCTGGATGCGGAAGTCATGCCCTTCATCGATTGCGCCAACATCGCCTGCGGTTTCCACGCCGGCGATCCCGGCATCATGCGCAAAACTGTCAGTCTGGCCCTCAGCCACGGCGTGCGGATCGGTGCCCATCCGGCCTATCAGGACCTGGCGGGATTCGGCCGCCGCTCCATGGCCTATACCGCGCAGGAGCTGCAGGACATCCTGCACTACCAGATCGGTGCGCTCGACGGTATTTGCCGGGCCCAGGGTGGTCGGGTCAGCTACGTCAAACCTCATGGCGCGATGTACAACGACATGATGGCCAACCCGGCGCAACTGCGCGCGGTGATGCAGGCCGTGGCGGCCTATGACCGCAGTCTGCCCTTGATGCTGATGGCCACCCGCGACAACCGTGCCGCGCAGCAGTTGGGCGATGAGTACGGCGTGACGCTGTGGTTCGAGGCCTTCGCCGATCGCGCCTATGACAATGCCGGCATGCTGGTGTCACGGCAACTGCCGGGGGCGGTGCATCACGATCCGGAAAAAATCATCGAGCAGGCGCTCATCATCGCCCGTGGCGACCACCTGACCGCCAGTGATGGCAGTGCCCTGCATTTGCAGGCCAACACCCTTTGCGTGCACGGTGACAACGCCAGCTCGGTCGCCGCCGTGCAACGCATCCGTCAAGCCTTGAATCAGCAGGACGCGTCATGAAGCTGCGGGTGGAAGTGGTCGCGCTCGATTGCCTGATGGTGCGTCTTTTCGACGAGATCGCCGAAAGCAACATGCCCTGGATGCTGGCGGCCAGCGAAAGTCTGCGCGCTGCGTTCGCAGAGCATCTGATCGACCTGGTGCCGTCCTACACGACCTTGATGGTGAACTACGACCTGACCGCGTTGAGCCCGGCACAGGCCCGGGAATTGATCGGCGAGGCACTGATCGACCTGTCGCCGAACGCGCATGCGCGCGGCACCTGCCATGTGCTGCCAGTGTGGTACGACTTGAGCGTGGGGCCGGAGTTGAGTCTGTTATCGCAGCGCAGCGGGTTGCCGGTAGCGCAGGTCATCCGCCAGCACAGCGAGCGTGAATATCAGGTGTTCGCCCTGGGCTTCGCACCGGGGTTCGCCTTCATGGGCCTGGTGGATGAGGTGCTTGCCGCGCCGCGTTTGAGCACGCCGCGCAAAAAAGTCGCCGCCGGCAGTGTCGGCATTGCCGAGCGGCAGACGGCCGCTTATCCGGTGGTGTCGCCGGGAGGCTGGAACCTGATCGGGCGCACACCGGCGAAACTATTTGACCGCAACCGTGATGGCTACAGCCTGATGCAACCAGGTGACACCGTGCGTTTCGAAGCGGTCGACCATGCCGAGTTCATCCGTTTGGGCGGTGACGACACGCCGCTGGAGGTCCTGGCATGAGCCGTCTGACCATTGAAGCGAGTACGCCGCTATGCCTGTTGCAGGATGCCGGACGTTTCGGCGTGCGACATCTGGGGGTGACTCAAGGCGGCGGGCTGGATTGGCGCTCGATGTCCTGGGCCAACTGGCTGTTGGGTAACGGTTTGAATGCGCCAGTGATTGAGATCACCCTCGGTGGGTTCACGGTGGTGGCTGAAGATGACTGCCTGCTGGCGCTGGCCGGCGCGGATCTGGGGGCGCAGCTGGACGGCGAGGTGTTGGCACCCTGGCGCAGTTTCAGGCTGCACAAAGGCCAGCGATTGCAATTCACCCAGCCCTTGCTCGGTGCTCGCGCCTATCTGGCCGCGCCGGGTGGTTTCGATGCGCCCAAAGTGCTGGGCAGCAGTGCGACGGTCGTGCGCGAGGAACTCGGCGGGCTCGATGGCATGGGGCGCGCTTTGAGCAAAGGCGCGACCTTGAGCTATTCGGGCAATGCCGTGATGTTGCTGCGGGAGATGACAGGGGACCAGCGACCGGACCTGAGCGGCAATGCACCCCTGGACCTTGTTCTGGGGGCACAGGTTGGCGAGTTCAGCGGACAAAGCCTGTTCGATGCTTTCAACAGCGAGTGGAGCCTTGACAGCCGCGCCGACCGGATGGGCATTCGTCTGTTGGGCAAGGCGTTGCAATACCAGGGCAAACCGATGATCTCCGAAGGCATCCCGCTCGGTGCAGTCCAGGTGCCACCCGATGGGCAGCCGATCGTGTTGCTCAATGACCGGCAAACCATTGGCGGTTATCCGCGCCTGGGGGCGTTGACGCCGTTGGCGTTGGCGCGGCTGGCGCAGTGTTTACCCGGGGCGCAGGTGCGGTTGCGGCCGGTGGTGCAGGATGTGGCTCACCGGGAGCACATCAAATATTTGCAGCGCTTCAGTTACCGCTAAAAGCATCGCGAGCAGGCTCGCTCCCACAAGGGATGTGTGAACGCCACAGATCCAGTGTGGGAGCGAGCCTGCTCGCGATTGCGTCCGACCGGACGACGAAGATTACTTGGACAGAAACCGCATCCCTTCTTCCAGGCCACGCAAGGTCAGCGGGTACATCTGGTCCTCGATCAGATCGCGCACGATATTGGTCGAGGAGGTGTAGCCCCAGGTGTCTTTCGGGTAGGGATTGATCCAGATGAGCTTCTTGAACTGCTCCTTGAAGCGCTGCATCCACACATAGCCCGCTTCTTCGTTCCAGTGCTCGACGCTGCCACCGGGCTGGGTGATTTCGTAGGGCGCCATGGCGGCATCGCCGATGAAGATCACTTTGTAGTCGGCACCGTACTTGTGCAGCAGATCCATGGTCGAGGTGCGCTCGGAAGTGCGGCGCATGTTGTTCTTCCACACCGATTCATAAATGAAGTTGTGGAAGTAGAAGTACTCCAGGTGCTTGAACTCGGTCTTGCAGGCCGAGAACAGCTCTTCGCAAACCTTCACATGGGCGTCCATCGAGCCGCCGATATCGAACAGCAGCAACAACTTGACCGTGTTGCGCCGCTCCGGGCGCATCTGGATGTTCAACAACCCGGCATCGCGGGCGGTGTGGTCGATGGTGCCGTCGATATCCAGTTCTTCGGCGGCGCCCTGACGGGCGAATTTGCGCAGGCGGCGCAGGGCGACCTTGATGTTGCGCGTACCCAGTTCGACCTGATCGTCGAGGTTCTTGTACTCGCGCTGGTCCCAGACCTTGACGGCCTTGCCCTGACGCTTGCCGGCGTCGCCGACCCGAATGCCTTCGGGGTTGAACCCGCCGGAGCCGAAGGGGCTGGTACCGCCGGTGCCGATCCACTTGTTGCCGCCGGCATGGCGTTCCTTCTGTTCTTCCAGGCGTTTCTTGAATTCTTCGATCAGCTTGTCCAGACCGCCCAGGGACTGAATCGCGGCCCGTTCTTCATCGGTCAGGGAGCGTTCGAACTCCTTGCGCAGCCAGTCTTCGGGGATCAATGCCTGCAAATGGTCATCGAGTTTTTCCAGGCCATTGAAGTAAGCACCGAAAGCCCGGTCGAATTTGTCGAAATGCTTTTCGTCCTTCACCAGGATCGCCCGGGACAAGTAATAGAACTCGTCCATGTCGGCGAAGGTCACGCGCTGCTTGAGCGCGTTGATCAGGTCCAGCAGTTCGCGTACCGACACCGGTACCTTGGCTGCGCGCATTTCATTGAACAGATTGAGCAGCATGGCGATCAGCCTCTTAGCGGGTGCCGCGACGACTCATGAACGCCAGGCGCTCAAGCAATTGCACGTCCTGTTCGTTCTTGACCAGGGCACCGGCCAGCGGCGGGATAGCCTTGGTCGGATCGCGTTCGCGCAGTACCGCTTCGCCGATGTTGTCGGCCATCAGCAGTTTCAGCCAGTCCACCAGCTCGGAGGTCGAGGGCTTCTTCTTCAGGCCCGGTACCTTGCGTACGTCGAAGAACACGTCCAGCGCTTCGCTGACCAGGTCTTTCTCGATGTCCGGGTAATGCACATCGACGATTTTCTGCAGGGTGGTGCGGTCGGGGAAGGCGATGTAGTGGAAGAAGCAGCGGCGCAGGAAGGCGTCCGGCAGCTCTTTCTCGTT
>NZ_JBNNVQ010000082.1:0-26437 GCF_050280625.1 Pseudomonas sp. NPDC089569 | reverse complement strand
ATCACCACTCCCGTCGTGGTCTGATCCGCATGGTTAACCAGCGTCGCAAGCTGCTGGACTACCTGAAAGGCAAAGACGTGAGCCGTTACAGCGCTCTGATCGGTCGCCTGGGTCTGCGTCGCTAATCAGCGATTGCGCTAGAGGTTGGTTGTCTGTCATGCGTCAGCGGGTTTCCCGTTGATGCATGGCAGGCTCCCAGCCTCAAGTTTTATCTGGATACCTGCTTTACCCGTGTGAGTGCACCCAGGACAAGCGGCTCGGGCCGATTCCCGACATTGCCCAAGAATTTCGCAAGAAACCAGTTCCCCCAAGAGCCACAAAGAAGGTAGGACACCGTGAACCCGGTAATCAAGAAATTCCAGTTCGGTCAGTCGACCGTTACCCTCGAGACTGGCCGTATCGCCCGTCAGGCCTCCGGCGCAGTATTGGTCACCGTTGACGACGACGTCACCGTATTGGTGACCGTTGTTGGCGCCAAGCAAGCCGATCCAGGCAAGGGTTTCTTCCCTCTGTCTGTTCACTACCAGGAAAAGACTTACGCTGCCGGCAAGATCCCTGGTGGTTTCTTCAAGCGTGAAGGCCGTCCTTCCGAGAAAGAAACCCTGACTTCCCGACTGATCGACCGCCCGATCCGTCCACTGTTCCCTGAAGGCTTCATGAACGAAGTGCAGGTTGTCTGCACCGTCGTTTCCACCAGCAAGAAGACCGATCCGGACATCGCTGCGATGATCGGTACCTCTGCTGCGCTGGCCATCTCCGGCATTCCTTTCGACGGTCCGATCGGCGCTGCCCGTGTTGCTTTCCACGAAAGCACCGGCTACCTGCTGAACCCGACCTACGAGCAACTGGCTGCTTCGAGCCTGGACATGGTTGTTGCCGGTACTTCCGACGCCGTGCTGATGGTTGAATCGGAAGCCAAAGAGCTGACCGAAGACCAGATGCTGGGCGCAGTACTGTTTGCTCACGACGAGTTCCAGGCGGTGATCAACGCCGTAAAAGAGCTGGCTGCCGAAGCTGCCAAGCCGACCTGGACCTGGGCACCTGCTCCAGAAGCTACCGAATTGCTGGGCGCTATCCGTGCCGAGTTCGGCGAAGCGATCTCCCAGGCCTACACCATCACCGTCAAGGCCGACCGCTATGCTCGCCTGGGTGAGTTGAAGGATCAGATCGTTGCCAAGCTGTCCGGCGAAGAAGGCCAGCCATCGGCCGCCGACGTCAAGGCAGCCTTTGGTGAAATCGAATACCGCACCGTTCGCGAAAACATCGTTAACGGCAAGCCACGTATCGATGGCCGCGACACTCGCACCGTTCGTCCGCTGAACATCGAAGTCGGCGTTCTGCCGAAGACCCACGGTTCGGCGCTGTTCACCCGTGGTGAAACCCAGGCCCTGGTAGTCGCGACTCTGGGTACCGCCCGTGACGCACAGCTGCTGGATACCCTGGAAGGCGAGAAAAAAGACCCGTTCATGCTGCACTACAACTTCCCTCCGTTCTCGGTGGGCGAGTGTGGTCGCATGGGTGGCGCCGGTCGCCGTGAAATCGGCCACGGCCGTCTGGCCCGTCGTTCGGTTCAGGCCATGCTGCCAGCCGCTGACGTGTTCCCGTACACCATCCGTGTGGTTTCGGAAATCACCGAATCCAACGGTTCGAGCTCGATGGCTTCCGTTTGCGGCGCTTCCCTGGCCCTGATGGACGCCGGTGTACCTATGAAGGCGCCGGTTGCCGGTATCGCCATGGGGCTGGTTAAAGAAGGTGAGAAATTCGCTGTTCTGACCGACATCCTGGGCGACGAAGACCACCTGGGCGACATGGACTTCAAGGTAGCCGGTACCGCCAAGGGTGTGACCGCGCTGCAGATGGACATCAAGATCAAGGGCATCACCGAAGAGATCATGGAAATCGCTCTGGGCCAGGCCCTGGAAGCGCGCCTGAACATCCTCGGCCAGATGAACCAGATCATTGGCCAGTCGCGTACCGAGCTGTCGGCCAACGCCCCGACCATGATCGCGATGAAAATCGACACCGACAAAATCCGTGATGTCATCGGTAAAGGCGGCGCGACCATTCGTGCGATCTGCGAAGAAACCAAGGCTTCGATCGATATCGAAGACGACGGTTCGATCAAGATCTTCGGCGAAACCAAGGATGCCGCAGAAGCTGCTCGTCAGCGCGTTCTGAGCATCACTGCAGAAGCTGAAATCGGCAAGATCTACGTCGGTAAGGTCGAGCGCATCGTTGATTTCGGTGCATTCGTCAACATCCTGCCTGGCAAGGACGGTCTGGTTCACATCTCCATGCTGAGCGATGCTCGCGTCGAGAAAGTGACCGACATCCTCAAGGAAGGCCAGGAAGTGGAAGTGCTGGTACTGGACGTGGATAACCGCGGTCGTATCAAGCTGTCCATCAAAGACGTGGCGGCAGCCAAGGCTTCGGGCGTTTAATCACCCCGACGCTTCAGCGCAATAAAAATGCCCCGCCGTGAAAACGGCGGGGCATTTTTTTGCCCGGCACAAGCGTGAAGTTGCCGGAGCGTGAGACCGGTGCTAGGTTTAGCCCACAGCCCGTGTAGCTCAGCCGGTAGAGCAGCGCACTCGTAACGCGAAGGTCGCAGGTTCGATTCCTGTCTCGGGCACCATCTCCTGGTTATTTCACCTTTCTGCTCAACTCCTCGACTGTGCGTCTGAGCGAATCCATCTCGCGATCCTGATTGCTTATTTGCTGCTTCAGGCTCGACAGTTCACTGGTGCTCGAGCTGGAGCTGGACCCGGTGCTGCGTTTGAGGTCGTCTATCTGGCGTTGGAGATTGTTGAGATCGCGCTCCTGCGCTGCGACTTTGTTTTTCAGGTCGTCGACTTCCCTGTTGCTCGAACCGGAACCCGAGCCACTGCGTTTGAGCTCTTCGATCTGCCTTGATTGCTGGTCGATCATTTTGCTCATCTGTTCCAGCTCATCGATGCTGATATTGCTTCTGACAATGACGTCCTTGCCAAAGTCATTGTGGATGACAGAAACCTTGTCGCCGTAAGAGGGGCTGCTGTTACTCAGTTCAATCGCCATTGCATTTGCCGGTAGCGTCAGAGCACCGAGCAGGGCGGTCATTGCGGTAGCGGACATGACGGAAGAAATCTTCGCAAAGCTGCGCATCACTGGGTTTCCTTGTGAATAGCGGAGGTGAGTGCCGGTATGGCACATCGCTATGACTCGGCGTTTTGATTTATGTTCCCTTGGTCAACTTTTTGAGGGGCAGATGTAAAGAGCCATGTCATTCGCTCGCCAAACATCCTATATTCGATGCCTGCATGAGCATCACACCGCAGTTTTCAGATGATCCAGAATGGTTCTGAAGGCCGGACAAACCGCGTCAGAGAGATCCTTGAAGATCCATATCCATCTTCCATTCCCCAGATCAGCGAGAACCACATGACCGTTAAAGAATTAAGCCAGGAAGCCAGGCACGAGGAAGCCCTCAAGAAGTACGTGCTGGACTCACCCGAGTTGCTCGATGAGATCAAGGACCTGTCCGCCGAAGATCAGAAAGACCAGATCCAATGGGCGTTCGAAGATGAAGCAGAGGCCCAGGGCTTGCAGCCATGGGAACTGTCGCTCAAGTACACCTCCACTCCGGAGGAGTTTGAGGTTGCGCGCCTGGCTCTGCACAAGGAGGCCGCGGAGATATTGGGCGTCGAGTGGGAAGAGTACTGCGAGATGAATAATCTGGTGGTCTGACAAAAACGCCAGCCCTGATCAGGCTGGCGTTTTTCATTTGGCAATGCGAGGTCAGAGGCTCAGGCGCATCGACAAGTCGACCGCCTTCACATCCTTGGTCATTGCACCGATCGAAATGTAATCCACGCCCGTTTCGGCGATGGGCAACAGCGTACTTTCGTTGATCCCGCCGCTGGCCTCCAGTTTTGCCTTGCCGCCATTGAGGCGCACGGCTTCACGCATGTCATCCAGGCTCAACTCGTCGAGCATGATGATGTCGGCCCCGGCCGCCAGTGCCTCTTTGAGCTCAGCCAGATTTTCCACTTCAATTTCTACCGGTTTACCCGGCGCGATTTTGTGTGCGGCGGCGATGGCCTGGGAAATGCCCCCGCAAGCGGCAATATGGTTTTCCTTGATCAGGAACGCGTCGTACAAACCGATGCGGTGGTTATGGCAACCGCCACAGGTCACGGCATATTTCTGTGCCAGACGCAGCCCTGGCAGGGTCTTGCGGGTGTCGAGCAGTTTTACCTGGGTTTGGGCAACGAAATCCGCCAGGTACTGCGCGCGGGTGGCCACGCCGGAAAGCAGCTGCAGGAAGTTCAGGGCGCTGCGCTCGCCGGTCAATAACGAGCGGGCCGGTCCTTCGAGATGAAACAGCGCCTGATTGGGTTTGACCCGCTCGCCGTCACCGACCTGCCAATGCACCGCAACGCGCGGATCCAGTTGCCGAAACACGGCATCCACCCAAGCCGTGCCACTGATGACGGCGGCATCGCGGGTGATGATGGTGGCTTTGGCCAAGCGTTCGGCCGGGATCAATTGCGCAGTAATGTCGCCGCTGCCGACGTCTTCGAGCAACGCACGGCGCACGTTGGCTTCGATTTCGGCAGTCAAATCGGCAAGACGTAGATTCGGCATATCGGGCTCCACAAACAAAGTGGCCCGATTATAGGGCCATGGTGGCGGGCAACCCAAGGTATCCGAAGTGTTCCTGTCGATGTGAAAGCAGCATTTGGTCGATTCGTCGCGGGCCTGCTCAATGCAAGCACAGTGAACTCTGGCGCATGAGTTAACTCTTACAAGGCAATTCGCCTTGTCAATGACGTCATGACATTGACGATCAGGCGACACACCGTCCAAGGAGGCTGGATGCACAATGGCGCAAAAGTAGTGTCTTTGCGCAAGGCGACGACCGACCAGGCGAATTTGACGCCGCTCACTCGCCTGCCCGCAATATTGCTTCAAGTCCGGGACAGGGCCTCGCAACAACTGCGGCAAGGATTGCAGACGCTGTTTGATAACGCCGACGACAGCCTCTTTGAAATGCTCGACCGCGCAGGCAATGGGATCGAGCAGCCTCTTGTCTTTCAGGCGATGCGCGATTTGCGCCTGAAGAAAAAAACTATTGAAAGGATCTTTTTCGAACAATTCTTCGAAGCATTCATTGGCCTGACTCACTATCGCGCCACTCACACCTTGCTGACCGATGGCAACATGGAGCGCAAAACGTCAGTGGAGGTGGTGATCAACAAGGTGCTGAACCGCGATGGTTTCGCCCTCGACCAACTGACGGCGCGCCTTGGCACATTGCTGGGACGGTCGTTGATGGAGCAGCACAATCCCATGGGGCCGACGATGCTCTGCGGGTTTTTCTTGCAGGCCGGGCGCAGTCTGGGGGTTGAAACCAGGGTCAAGTTGATCCTCCTCCAACTGTTCGAGCGATACGTGCTCAGCGAAACCGGGTCGCTTTATGCCGAAGCCAACCAGTTGCTTCTGGCCACCGGCGTATTACCCGATCTCAATCCTGCTCCAGCTCGCCAGAATGGAGAGGGTGCAGCTGTCGACGCCGCAAAACCGCCGCTCGACGACGCTCAATCGCGGGAGATCGCGGTGGCTGACGAAGATGTGATCAGCCTGATCGCCAGGCTGTTTGAATGCACCCTCGGCGATCGCAACTTGCCGGACAACCTCATTGCGTTGATTGATCGATTGCAAGTTCCCATCGTCAAAGTGGCGGTGCTCGACAAGCGCTTCTTCAGTCACAGTCGTCATCCGGCCCGACGCCTGCTCAACGAAATCGCCCAGGCCGCCATGCAATGGAGTGAATGCGATGAGCATGAGCGCAAACTTCTGTACTTGCGCATCGAACAGGTGGTGCAACGCCTGCTGAGTGACGACGTCGGCGATCCGGGGATTTTTACCGATCTGCTGGCCGAGTTCCTCGCTTTTACCCGTGATGAACGCCGCCGAAGCGAGATGCTGGAGCAACGCACCCGTGATGCCGAAGAAGGCCGCGTCAAAGCCGCAATGTCCCTTCATCGGGTCGAACAGGCGATGAATCAGGTGCTGCTGGGCAAACGGATACCGCAAAGCGTACTGCTGTTTGTAAGGGACGCCTGGAGCAAGGTGTTGTTGATGACGTGCCTCAAGCACGGTGATCAGTCGATGCAATGGCATGCCGCGCTACAGACCCTGGAGCAACTTGTCTGGAGCGTGCAGCGCCATGACGAGCGTGATACACATTCGCGCTTGCTGGCGTTGCTGCCGGACTTGCTCAAGTCCCTGCGAGAAGGGCTGGGCACTCTGGCATTCGAGCCGCCGACCAGCAGTGGCTTTTTCAGCGAACTGCAAAGCTTGCACGTGCAGTTGCTTGAGCCATTACGGCAGCCAGGCCCGTTGCTGGTCGAAGTAGTGGACGATGTCGTGTTGGCGGGCGCCGAAGCCAGTCCGGTCCAGAGGGTTTCGCTGCCCTTGCCGGCAGACGATGCGGGTTTGCGTCAAGTGGATCAGTTGCTCCCTGGATGCCGGGTCGAATTTCAGGAAGATCCGGACACCCTCGTGCGTTGCAAGCTGGCGGCAATCATCCAGGCCACAGACCACTACATCTTCGTCAACCGCACGGGCTTGAAGGTGCTGGAGTACAGTCGCGCAAGCCTGGCGCTTGAGTTCCGCCGCGGCACGGCACGCGTCCTCGATGACACCCTGCTGTTTGATCGGGCGCTCGCGTCCGTCCTCGGCCAGTTGCAACACCTCAATTGCGGCAAGTGATCGCGTATCCGGGGGCTGTCGCGGCATACTGGGCACCAACACAATCATCATCGAAGGAATGGGTATGCAGCTGGACTCCGCGAGCGGTTGGTGTCAGGACGTGCGTTTGTGCCCCTCGCCCAACTTCAATGCGCGCCCCACGGGTGAAATTTCCCTGCTGGTGATCCACAACATCAGCCTGCCGCCGGCGCAATTCGCCACCGGCAAGGTGCAGGAATTTTTTCAGAATCGTCTGGATGTCACCGAGCACCCTTACTTTGAGGGAATTGCCGATCTGCGTGTTTCTGCGCATTTTCTGATCGAGCGCGATGGCGCTGTCACTCAATTTGTCTCGTGCCTGGAGCGTGCCTGGCATGCAGGGGTTTCGAGTTTCGAGGGCCGGGAAACCTGTAACGATTTTTCCGTGGGCATCGAGTTGGAAGGCACGGATGATCTGCCGTTCACCGATGCACAGTACGAGGCATTGATCACCTTGACCCGGCAACTGCAAAGCGCTTTCACAGCCATCACGCCGCAGCGCATCTGCGGGCATAGTGACATCGCGCCCGGGCGCAAGACCGATCCGGGACCGGCGTTCGACTGGGCGCGTTACCGTGCGGCCCTGGTGGCGGGTGCACTGGAAAAAGAGGAGTAAGCATGAGTTTCCTGGTGTTGCTGTTGGCGGTGTGGATCGAGAAGTTCTCGGCTCTGCGTCATCAGGTTCAGCGAGATGGTGGTTGGGTGAGCGAGCTGCACAAACTCGAATCCGCTTCGCGGCTGGCGAAAAGTCCATGGCTGGTTTTGCTGGTCATGGTGTTGTTGCCGGTGGTGTTGTTGGGATTGTTGTTGGTGATGCTCGAACCGATCGCCTATGGGCTGGCGGCATTGCCGGTGCATCTGCTGGTGGTCATTTACAGTCTGGGGCGCGGCGACCTGCTGGGCGAGCTGGGGCCGTTTCGCGATGCATGGCGCCGGGAAGACGTGCAAGCGGCGGCTCATGTTGCCAAACGTGACCTCGATATCTGCGCCGACAGTGGCGAGCAATTGCTCGAACGCGTCGAAGGCCACCTTGTGTGGGAGGCGTACCAGAGCTTTTTTGCGGTGATTTTCTGGTACTTCCTGTTGGGACCGGTGGCCGCGCTGAGTTACCGATTACTGGCCCTGGCGCAAGAGCACAGCCAAAACCCCGCCGTGGTCGAACGCGCCGGGCAATTGCGCCATGCGTTCGATTGGCTGCCGGTGCGCCTGTTGGCGGCGAGCTTTGCATTGGTTGGCAATTTTGTTGCGGTCGGCCGCGTGATGCTGCACGAACTGCTGAACTGGAACATCAGCGCCGCCCAACTGATCGAGAAGGCCGGGCTGGCGGCCGCTGAAATTGCGACCCCGGTGATCGGCGCCGAGGGCATTCACAGCCTTGACCGGATCTGGGAGCTGCTGCTACGGGCAGCGGTGCTCTGGTATGCGGGGTTTGCGCTGTGGACCGTATTGCCATAACCCACCTGGCTTGAGGTCGAGTGGTGGCATGGGGGCAGTTTTCCGTCCGACGGACAGGTGCTCCCGGTTACCCGCTTCCATTTACCTTAAGTTACAAAACTCTCCCCTGATTTGAGCTATACAGGGATGGCGCCGAATGGTGGCTATCTGCTGTCGAGCTGCGCCTGCCAATAAAAATAAGAAATCAAGGGGAGACTTCCTGTGAAGAGCTTGCTCTATCCCGCCGTCGCGCTGATGAATCGCTTGAGCTTTGGTATGAAGTTCAGCCTGATCAGCGTGCTGTTCCTGGTGCCGATGCTGGTTACCAATTTTTATCTGGTGCGCGATTCCTATCGTGAGTTTCAAGGCACCCGCGTCGAACTGCAAAGCCTCGACCTGCTGGGCAGTGGCCTGACACTGCGGCGCGATCTGGAAACCCTCAACAACCTGGTACAGATCAATGTCGCCCTCGGTCAGTCCGGCAAGGCGGGCAACATCGAGTCGCAGATCAGCACGCTGGAACAAAGTGTGCTGGCGCGCCTGCAAGCGCTGACAGCGATGACCACCGATCCGGAGCAGGTTGCGGTGTTCGACGGCAAGCGTGAGGAAATGATCGCCGCACTCAAGACCCAGCGAGCCGAAACCTCCCTGCAAAGTAAAAGTGCCTTGATCGGCAAGTTATTGGGCAGTGCGCAGATCTTCAGCCAGATCATTACCAATCAGGCCGGCCTCAGTCGCGACAATCAAAGCGATATGCGCCAGCTCAGTGATTTGGTCACCAACATTACGCCATCGGTCACCCAGATGTTGGGCGAAGGCCGGGCGATGGGGGCTTATTCATTGGGGCAGGGCTTTATCAACTCCTCATCGAGCACCCGTTTCGATGAGCTGTTGGCGCAGATTGAAAAACTCCAGGCCTCCTATGGCCTGAAGCTGCAGGACACGCTGGCCTCCAGCAAGGCCGCGGGGGAAAACCTGGCTGCCCAGGCCGACAGCAGCAAGGCCTCGCTGAAAAAGGCCAGCGAACTGTTTGAAGAACAAGTGGTGATGGCCGACACGCTCGATACGCCGTGGCAGGCCTTTTACGACCAGGTCACGGGCCTGATGGACCAGACCTACCAGTTCAACGAGGCGACCTTGAAGTTCCTCGGCAACCAGCTACAGCAGCGTCTGGAACAGAATCGCAACCATATGATTCTGCAGGCCGTGGCACTGTCGGTGGTCTTTGTGCTGATTTTCTATCTGTACGGTGGCTTCTACGCCTCGACCCGGACCACGCTTAAACGTCTTGGCGGGGTAATGGACAAAGTGGCGGCGGGAGACATGACGGTTACGTTCAGTGCCAACAGCCATGATGAGCTGGGCGAGTTGGGCGAAGTCTTCAACGGCACCGTTAAAAAAATCCACGATTTGATCGAGCGTGTAGGGCATACCGTGGGTGAGGTCGAGCGCCAGGCTGGCCAGGTGGAAAATGTCTCGGCGCAAAGCAACCAGGCCGTGGCCGGGCAACGCACGCAGATCGAGCAGGTTGCCACGGCGATGAACCAGATGTCCGCGACCTCCCAGGAGGTGGCGCGCAGTGCGGCGGCGGCGGTCAGCAGCGCCCACAGTGTCAACGACGAAACCGTCAGCGGGCGTGGGCTGGTGGAGTCCCAGCAGGGCAGCATCGCGGCACTGGCGCGCGAGATCGATCAATCGGTGTTGGTGATCAACCAGCTGGCCAGCGACAGTCAGTCCATCAGCCGGGTGCTGGAGGTCATCAAAAGTATCGCCGAACAGACCAACCTCCTGGCATTGAACGCGGCGATCGAGGCGGCGCGGGCCGGGGAACAGGGCCGTGGTTTCGCCGTGGTGGCCGATGAAGTCCGGACCCTGGCCAAGCGCACTCAGCAGTCGACCGAGGAAATCGAGCAGATGATCGTCAGGCTCCACGGCGGTGTCGGGGCGGCGGTGAAAGCGATGGGCGTCAGCCATGAAATGGCGAGCGGAACGGTGAGTCAGTCGGAAAAGGTTCAGCAGGCGCTGGAGAATATTCTCGGTGCGGTGGGCATGATCGTCGATCAGAACCAGCAGATCGCGGCGGCCGTGGAGCAGCAAACCGCCGTGGCCCACGACATCGACCAGAACATTGTCGAAATCAACCGTGCCGGTGAGCGTACCGCAGAGGGGGCGCACCAGACCGAGGATGCCAGCCGGGTGTTGTCGGCGCAGGTGGTTGAGCTCAAACAGCTGATCAGTGCGTTCCGGGTTTGAGGCCGATGGTTGCGACAGGAGATATCGCGGAATCTTCTGTCATGCCTTTCTTTTTTTGAACGAGGAGACGTCCTCCAGCGCTCAGTGCTTTGGCTTTTTGGCTTCAATGAAGCAAGATCCACTGCACTGACCACATGGAGGAGGCACGGTTATGTCTGTTGCATCGCTTGGAGTCCAGGGACGCTGTGCCCATTGCCAGTACACGCTGCTACTCAAACCCTGGCAGCTCAATGCCATTGCAATCAATGAGCCCTTCACCTGCTCCCACTGCCGCAAAGCCTTGCAGCTCAAGGACCCGAAACAGATCAAACGCTTCAGGTCTCTCGATTCGCTGGCCATGTTGCAGGCGAGCCTGCGGGTCATGGTGTGCACCGCGTTACTGGTGGCGCTGGTACTGGAGTGGATTGGATTGCTCACGGTCGTGGAGCAATTGAACGTTTCGCTGGTGGCGATTTTCGTCTATTTCGTATCCATGCGATTTGCCCGCCAGCGTCAGCGCATGACACTCATTCTCGAAGCAGCCAGGGCGCACATCGACTGATCACCAGTTGAACAGCTCGCGGGCATTGGCGCTGCTGATGGCCGCCAGTTGTTCGCAGCTGACCGCCATGATGGCGGACAGCGCCGTGCAGATCGCCGGCAGGTGGGCCGGACTGTTGCGCAGGCCGGGGAACATGGCCGGCGCCATGTCCGGCGAGTCGGTTTCCAGCACCACCGACTCCAGCGGCAACTGGGCGAGAACGCGGTGCATGCGCAGTGCCTGCGGCCAGGTGGCAGCGCCGCCCAGACCCAGTTTGAACCCGAGCTTGATGTATTCCCGGGCTTCTTCGCGGCTGCCGGCAAACGCGTGGATGATGCCGGCGCGCTTGAGGCGAAACCGCTTGAGCGTGGCAATCACCGCCGCATGGCTGCGCCGCACGTGGATCAGTGCCGGCAGATTGAAGTCTGCCGCCAGTTGCAGCTGCGCTTCGAACAAGGCTTGTTGGCGATCACGGTCCAGGGTTTCGATGAAGTAATCCAGGCCGATTTCACCCACCGCGCACAGTTGCCGATGGCCGGCCAGCCGTGTCAGCCAGTCTCCAAGCTTCACCAGGTGTTCCGGGCGGTGATCGTCCAGGTACACAGGATGCAGACCGAACGCGGCATGCAGATCGGGATCGCTTTGCACCAGGTCCCAGACCCGCTGCCAATTATCTTGATAAACCCCCAGCACCACCATTTGCCGCACCCCCAGGGCGCGGCTTCGGGCGAGTATCGCCTGACGATCGACGTCGAAATCCGGAAAGTCCAGATGGGTGTGAGTGTCGATCAGTTCCACGGCTCAGTCCTGATGGATGCGCTGCTTGAACGTACGCGCGATAGCCAGCACGCCGGGCTGGTACTCGGACTGCTCGATGGCGGCCAGGGCCAGGGCCAGGGCCTTGTCGGCAATCAACTGGTGCTGCTGGGCCATGGCGTTGACCGGCAAAGGCAGCAAGTCCAGCAACTGGGTGTCGCCAAATGTGCCCAGGCGGAGTGGGCGGTTCTTGAGCGGGAAGTCATGCAGGGCATCGAACACACCTTGCAGCAGCACGTAGGAGGTGGTCACCAGTGCCTCGGGTAAATGCCCTACACGCTGGATGAACTCTTCCATCAGCTGTTTGCCGCATTCGCGGCTGAACGATTCACCGTGTTCGATCAGCACCTCGCCGTTGTAGCCGGCCAGCGCCTCTTTGAAGCCGGCGGCACGCTCCTGGCTGATGCTCAGTTCCGGGCGGGCACCGATCAGGGCGATCTGCCGGGGGAGCGGGTCGAGCAGGCTGCGGGTCAACTGCAGGCTGGCTTCACGGTCGTCACTGATGACCGAGCAGAAATGTTCGGGCTCCATGACCCGGTCGATGGCGATGATCGGAATGCCTTTGGCCTGCAACTGGCGATAGCTGTCGTCGCCGGTGGGCAGGCAACTGGCGACGATTAAGGCATCGCAGCGGCGGGCGCGGAACAGTTTCAACAATTGCCGTTCACTGTCCGGTGCATCGTCGGAGCTGGCGATCAGCAACTGATAGCCGCGCGCCCGGGCGCCCTGTTCCAGCAGCTTGGCGATGCGGGCGTAACTGGGGTTTTCCAGGTCCGGCAAAATGAAGCCCAGGGTGCGGGTGTGGCGACTGCGCAGCCCGGCGGCCTGGGGATTGGGCGTGAAGCCGTACTGATCGACCACCGCGCGCACGCGCTCGACGGTTGCGCTACTGATGCGCTGCTGTTCGGCCTTGCCGTTGATGACATAGCTGGCGGTGGTCACGGATACACCGGCCAGCTGCGCGATATCACTGAGTTTCAACCCGTTGTTTCCTTGTTTTTTTGCGAGCATGCCCGACATTTTCGCCAATCCTACCTGATTCAGGCAGTCGACCATCGTTACCCGCGCATCCGACAATTGGACTTCAAGCGCACGCCATTATCGAGTAACGTGCCAATCACTATAGATTAAACGTTTCAGCAGGCGTATTTTCTAGGTTATTGGCTCCTTTGGCCGGTTCTGCCGCGAAACCGCCAAATATCGTCCAGAGACAAAAGCCTAAGCTGAATCATTCAAAACAATACCTGGTGCCCACAGGGTGCCAAAAAGGAGAAAGCATGCTCGAGCTCACTGTAGAGCAGATTTCCATGGGCCAATCGGCTGTGGATAAGTCCGCAGCGCTGCAATTGCTGGCTCGGCACCTGATTGCCGATGGTCTGGTTGCCGAGGGTTACCTCGCCGGATTGCAAGCGCGCGAGGCCCAGGGCTCGACCTTTCTCGGTCAAGGTATTGCCATCCCCCACGGTACGCCGCAGACCCGCGATCAGGTGTATTCCACGGGCGTGCGGCTGATGCAGTTTCCCGACGGTGTGGACTGGGGCGACGGGCAAATCGTTTACCTGGCAATTGGTATTGCCGCCAAATCCGACGAGCACCTGCGCCTTTTGCAATTGCTGACCCGCGCCCTTGGCGAGACCGATCTGGGCCAGGCCCTGCGGCGCGCCGGCTCTCCCGAGGCCTTGCTGAAATTGCTGCAAGGCGCGCCACAGGAACTGGCGCTGGATGCACAGATGATTGGCCTGGGTGTTGCCGCCGAAGACTTTGAGGAGCTGGTCTGGCGCGGAGCGCGCCTGCTGCGGCAGGCCGATTGCGTCAGCAATGGTTTTTCTGCGGTGCTGCAGCAAGTCGAAGCGTTGCCTCTGGGCGATGGCCTGTGGTGGCTGCACAGCGAGCAAACGGTCAAGCGCCCGGGGCTGGCCTTTGTCACCCCGGACAAACCGCTGCGCTATCTGGGGCAGCCGCTCAATGGCCTGTTTTGCCTGGCCAGCATGGGGGAGGCTCACCAGGCCTTGCTTGAGCGGTTGTGCGCGCTGCTGATTGAGGGCCGTGGCCATGAATTGGGCCGAGCCACCAGTTGCCGTGCCGTGCTGGAAGTGCTCGGCGGCGAACTGCCGGCCGACTGGCCCAGTGCACGTATTGCGCTGGCCAACGCCCACGGATTGCATGCACGCCCGGCGCAAACTCTTGCGCAACTGGCCAAAAGTTTCGAAGGCGACATCCGCATTCGCATCGTTGACGGACAGGACAGTGCTGTCTCGGCCAAGAGCCTGAGCAAGCTGCTCAGCCTCGGCGCCCGGCGTGGGCAGGTGCTGGAAATCATTGCCGAGCCGAGTATTGCCGCCGATGCGTTGCCGGCATTGTTGGGCGCCATCGAAGAGGGCCTGGGTGAAGAAGTCGAGCCGCTGCCGGCGGTGAGTCAACTGCGCGAAGCCCCCATCGAAGTGGCCCAGGTGCTGAGCGCCCCGGCGCCAGGAAGCGTGTTGCAAACCATCGCCGCGGCACCGGGCATTGCCATCGGTCCGGCGCACATTCAAGTGCAGCAGGTTGTTGATTACCCGTTGCGTGGTCAATCCGCCGCGATTGAGCGCGAACGTCTTGATCAAGCGCTGGCGCAGGTGCGGCGCGACATCGGCGGTTTGATCGAGCGCAGCAAGGCCAAAGCGATTCGCGAGATTTTTGTCACCCATCAGGAAATGCTCGATGACCCGGAGTTGACTGATGAAGTCGACACACGCCTCAAGCAAGGCGAAAGTGCGCAAGCGGCGTGGATGTCGGTGATCGAGGCGGCGGCCCGGCAACAGGAAGCGCTGCAGGATGCCTTGCTCGCCGAGCGTGCCGCCGACTTGCGTGATATCGGGCGGCGGGTGCTGGCGCAACTGTGCGGGATCGCAACCCCCAGTGAGCCCGAGCAACCGTACATTCTGGTGATGGACGAAGTCGGCCCGTCCGATGTGGCGCGTTTGGACCCGGCCCGTGTCGCCGGCATTCTGACCGCTCGCGGTGGCGCTACCGCCCACAGCGCAATCGTCGCCCGGGCCCTGGGCATTCCGGCGCTGGTTGGTGCCGGTGCCGCAGTGTTGTTGTTGGCGCCGGGTACGCCATTGCTGCTCGATGGCCAGCGCGGGCGCCTGCACGTGGATGCCGACGCGGCGACCTTGCAGCGTGCGACCCAGGAGCGCGACACCCGTGAGCAACGACTCAAGGCCGCCGCCGAACAACGTCACCAGCCAGCATTGACCTCGGACGGTCACGCGGTTGAAGTGTTTGCCAACATCGGTGAAAGCGCCGGCGTGACCGGCGCGGTGGAGCAGGGCGCCGAGGGGATTGGTCTGCTGCGAACCGAACTGATTTTCATGGCTCACCCGCAAGCGCCGGATGAAGCCACCCAGGAAGCCGAATACCGCCGCGTGCTCGATGGCCTGGCGGGGCGGCCGCTGGTGGTGCGCACCCTCGATGTCGGCGGTGACAAGCCCTTGCCCTATTGGCCGATCGCCAAGGAAGAAAACCCGTTCCTCGGTGTGCGCGGCATCCGCCTGACCCTGCAAAAACCGCAGATGATGGAAGCGCAATTGCGAGCCCTGTTGCGCTCGGCGGACAACCGTCCGTTGCGGATCATGTTTCCCATGGTCGGCAGTGTCGAGGAGTGGCGCCAGGCCCGGGACATGACGGAACGCCTGCGTCTGGAAATCCCGGTGGCGGACCTGCAACTGGGGATCATGATCGAAGTGCCTTCGGCGGCCTTGCTGGCGCCGGTGCTGGCCAGGGAGGTCGACTTCTTCAGTGTCGGTACCAACGACCTGACGCAATACACCCTGGCCATCGACCGTGGTCACCCGACGCTTTCGGCACAGGCCGATGGCTTGCACCCGGCAGTGCTGCAACTGATCGACATTACGGTGCGGGCGGCCCATGCCCACGGCAAGTGGGTCGGCGTGTGTGGCGAGCTGGCGGCCGATCCGTTGGCGGTGCCGGTATTGGTGGGGCTGGGTGTGGATGAATTGAGCGTGGGCGCGCGCAGTATTGCCGAGGTCAAGGCGCGCATCCGCGAACTCAGCCTGAGCCAGGCCCAAACCCTGGCCCGAGAAGCACTCGCCATGGGCAGTGCCCATGACGTACGCGCATTAGTGGAGGCCCTGTAATGGCCCGGATTTTAACCCTGACCCTCAACCCGGCGCTGGACCTCACGGTGCAGTTGCCACGAATGGAGCCCGGTCAGGTCAACCGCAGCGACGCCATGCACACCCACGCCGCCGGCAAAGGGTTGAATGTGGCGCAGGTGCTGGCGGATTTGGGGCATCAGCTGACGGTGGGTGGCTTTCTCGGTGAGGACAACCTTCAAGCGTTCGAAACCCTGTTCGCCAAACGCGGGTTTACCGATGCATTCATCCGTGTGCCTGGTGAAACGCGCAGCAACATCAAACTGGCGGAAAGTGATGGTCGCATCACCGATCTCAACGGCCCGGGGCCACGGGTCGACGCAGCCGCGCAGCAGGCGCTGCTGGACCGGCTCGATCAGATTGCACCGGCGCATGACGCGGTCGTCGTGGCCGGCAGTCTGCCCCAGGGCGTCAGCCCGCAGTGGTTTCAGGCGTTGATTCAACGCCTGAAGAACCTCGGCTTGAAGGTGGCCCTCGACACCAGTGGCGAGGCGTTGGCGTCTGCACTCAAGGCCGGCCCATGGCTGATCAAACCCAACACGGAGGAGCTGGCCGAAGTGCTCGGTGGCGAGGTGGTTTCGGTGCTGGCCCAGGCCGAGGCGGCGAGCCGCTTGCACGCCCGGGGTATCGAGCATGTAGTGATTTCCCAGGGGGCCGACGGCGTGAACTGGTTCAGCCCGGGTTCGGCACTGCACGCCTCACCGCCCAGGGTCAATGTGGCAAGCACGGTGGGCGCGGGAGATTCGTTGCTGGCGGGTGTGCTCCACGGGTTGCTCAGCGCCGATACACCGGAGCAGACCTTGCGTAGCGCCACGGCGATTGCCGCGATGGCGGTGACCCAGATCGGATTCGGCATCGGCGATGCGGCGCACCTGGCGCAGCTCGAGCAGGGGGTACGTGTACGTCCCCTGACAGAACAATAAGAGGGTTGGTCATGAAATTAGCCATAGTTACTGCCTGCCCGAACGGCATGGTCACCAGTGTGCTGTGCGCGCGTCTGCTCGATGCGGCGGCGCAACGCCAGGGCTGGAGCACCAGTGTTGAAATCAGCGATGCGGCGCACCCCGAACGGCAACTGTCGGCGGCCACGATAGCGGTGGCCGAGTGGGTGTTGCTGGTCACCAGCGCACCTGTGGATATGTCTCGATTCGTCGGCAAGCGCGTGTTCCAGAGCACCCCGGCGCAGGCCTTGCAAGACGTGGACGCGGTGCTGCGACGAGGTGTCGAAGAGGCTCAGGTCTATCGCGCGCCTGAGGCCGTCATCGAGCCGGTCGCCATCGCCAAAAACGCCCCGCGTCTGGTGGCGGTGACCGCCTGTCCGACCGGCGTCGCCCACACCTTCATGGCGGCCGAGGCCTTGCAGCAGGCGGCCAAGCGATTGGGGTACGACTTGCAAGTGGAAACCCAGGGCTCGGTGGGGGCTCGCAATCCTCTGAGTGCACAGGCGATTGCCGATGCCGACGTGGTGCTGCTGGCGGCGGATATCGAAGTGGCCACCGAGCGTTTTGCCGGCAAGAAAATTTACCGTTGCGGCACCGGCATTGCGCTCAAGCAGGCCGAAGCGACGCTGAACAAAGCCTTGGCCGAAGGCGTGCAGGAACATGCATCGACCGCTGCCAAGGGCCCGGTCAAACAGGAGAAAACCGGGGTCTACAAACACCTGCTCACGGGCGTGTCCTTCATGCTGCCGATGGTGGTGGCGGGCGGGTTGATGATTGCCCTGTCGTTCGTGTTCGGCATCACGGCGTTCAAGGAAGAGGGCACGCTGGCCGCCGCGCTGATGCAGATCGGCGGCGACACCGCGTTCAAGCTGATGGTGCCGTTGCTGGCCGGCTACATCGCCTACTCGATTGCCGACCGTCCGGGCCTGGCGCCGGGGATGATCGGCGGTCTGCTGGCGAGCACCCTGGGTGCCGGTTTCATCGGCGGGATCATTGCCGGTTTTATCGCCGGCTACACGGCCCGCGCAATCAACCGTCATGCACGGTTGCCGCAAAGCCTTGAAGCGCTCAAACCGATTCTCATCATCCCGTTGCTGGCCAGCCTGTTCACCGGCCTGGTGATGATTTACGTGGTCGGCAAACCGGTGGCCGGGATGCTCGCAGGGCTCACGCATTTTCTCGACAGCATGGGCACCACCAACGCGATTCTGCTGGGCGTGCTGCTGGGCGGGATGATGTGCGTGGACCTCGGCGGGCCGATCAACAAGGCTGCGTACGCGTTCTCGGTCGGTCTGCTGGCTTCGCAGAGTTATGCGCCGATGGCGGCGACCATGGCGGCGGGCATGGTGCCGCCGATCGGCCTCGGGATAGCCACCTTCATCGCCCGCCGCAAATTCGCCCAGACTGAACGCGAGGCCGGCAAGGCGGCGCTGGTGCTGGGCCTGTGCTTCATCTCCGAGGGCGCAATTCCGTTTGCCGCCAAAGACCCGTTGCGGGTGATCCCGGCGAGCATCGCCGGTGGCGCATTGACAGGCGCATTGTCGATGTATTTTGGCTGCAAGCTGATGGCGCCGCACGGTGGTCTCTTTGTGATGCTGATTCCGAATGCGATCAACCATGCGCTGTTGTACTTGCTGGCGATTGTCGCCGGCAGCCTGTTGACCGCAGTCGTTTATGCGCTGGTCAAACGACCCGAGACCGCTGACCTGGCAGCAGAGCCCGTCAGCGCGTGACACGCCCCCCTGTAGGAGCGAGCACGCTCGCGATGGTCGTCAACGATAACGTTGGGTACCTGACACCCAGCGGCGTTCTTCAGACCATCGCGAGCGTGCTCGCTCCTACAGGAGAGCACCATGTGCTGCCGGGTTTCAGTTCTTTGGCGAGGTGAACATCGACGGGCAGAGCGGGGCGTTGAGCGTGGTGCTGCGTTGAGCAGAAATTACAACCGGCCTGATCTGTAGGAGCGAGCACGCTCGCGATGGTCGTCAACGATAACGTTGGGTGCCTGACACCCCGCGGCGTTCTTCAGACCATCGCGAGCGTGCTCGCTCCTACAGGAATACAGGAATACAGGGATCAATCAATACACGTCGCGGCGGTAGCGGCCCTGCTCGATCAGGCGTTCCACCTCGGCATGGCCGAGTGTGTCGTTCAGCACCTGGTCGACGCCGGCCGCCATGCCCTGCAAGCTGCCGCAGATGTAGATCACAGCGCCGTCCGCCAGCCACTTTTTCAGCTCATCGGCCGATTCGCGCAGGCGATCCTGTACATAGATTTTCTGCGCCTGATCCCGTGAGAACGCCAGGTCCAGGCGTTGCAGATCGCCGCAAATCAACCACTCTTCCAGTTCATCGCGGCACAGGTAGTCGTGCTCCCGATTGCGCTCACCGAACAGCAGCCAGTGACGTTGCTGGCCATCGGCAATCCGCGCCTTCAACAGGCTGCGCAAGCCTGCCAACCCGGTACCGTTGCCGAGCAGGATCATCGGTACCGGTTCACTCGGCAGGTGGAAGCCACTGTTGCGTCTAACCCTCAGGCTGATGCTGCCGCCCACTGGCGCATGTTCGGTGAGCCAGCCGGAAGCGACACCCAGGCTGCCATCGGCGTGCACTTCCTGGCGAACGATCAACTCCAGGACGCCGTCGGCGGCAATCGAGGCGATGGAGTATTCGCGCATGGCCAGCGGTACCAGTGCATCGACCAAGGCTTGCGCATGCAGACCGACCAGATGGCTGCGGCTCTCGGGCAGCTGCCGGCTGGCGAGGGCTTGCTCCAGTGGCTGTGACAGCCCCTCCAGTTCAATGGTAGCGCGACCGTCGATGCCCAGCCCATCGAGGAAGTGTTCGATGGCCCACGGGCAATTGCGCGGCATCACTTCCACCAGGTCACCGGCCAGCCAACTGCTGGTGGTCGGCGCGATCAGGCCCAGCAAATAGACGGCGGAACCGCTGCTGTCGGGGTTGAGCAGATCGCGGCGGGCCAGGGTCCAGTTGTCGTAGTGGGGCGCTTGCCAGGTATCGACGGGCGCATGGCCGGTCAACAGACCCAGTTGCTGCTGCCAGTGGCGCAAGGCGTAAGGGTCGCCACTGTCGACTTCCACCGGGGCAAACAGGGTTTTGCCGCCATGAGCACCCAGCCAGGTGTGCAGGCGTCGGGCGAAGCCGCAGAAATGTTGGTACTGCCGATCGCCAAGCCCAAGCACGGCATAGTTCAGGCGCTCAAGGCCCAAGGTCCGGCCCAGCACCTTGCGCTCGAAACCCCGGGCGCTGTCCGGCGCTTCGCCGTCGCCGAAGGTGCTGACCACAAACAGCGCATGACTTGCATCGCGCAAATCCTGCTCGCCGACACTGGCCAGCGGCTGCACGTTCACCGGCAAGCCGGCAGCCTGCAATTGGCCGGCGGTTTGCCAGGCCAACTGTTCGGCGAAGCCGCTCTGGCTGGCAAAACCGATCAGCCATGCGGGGGCGTCGCTGCCCGGTTGTGCCAGGCCTTTGCGCGCGTCCTTGATCTGGCGTTTCTTGCGTCGACGGTCGAGGTACAGCAACCAGCCGGTGATGAAAAACAGCGGCATGGTCAGGGCGCTGAGCGTCAGGATGATCCGCCCGCCGATACCGAAGTAACTGCCGACATGCAGGGCATAAATGCTGGTCAGCAGTTGTGCCTTGAGGCTTTTGTCTGCGTAGCGGTCATGGCTTTTGATCGCACCGGTGACGGGATCGAGGGTGATCTGATTCAACGCGCGGTCATGGGGCGAGTTTTTCAACAGGTAATAAACCGTCGCCGGTTGTCCGGCTACCGGTGGCATGCGGGTGTTGTAGAAACTCAGGTCGGGACCGGCAGCGCTGTAGATGCTGCTCCACAGGGCCGAGTAATCCACCACCGGGGCCGGGCCACTTGGCGCCGGGCCGCGACCGCCACGAACGCGCTCGTTCTGCGGCGAATCGGACAGCAAGCGGGTCAGGCCCTTGTTGTACCACTCATAGGACCAGGACAATCCGGTCAGCGCCGCCAACAGGTAAAACACCAGGCACCAGGTGCCGGCGACCGAGTGCAGGTCCCAGTTGAAGCTGCGACCCTTTTTCTTCCAGTCGAGGGTCAGCCACGCGCGCCAGCTGTTCCATTGGCGCGGCCAGCGCAGGTACAGGCCCGACAGGCAGAAAAACACAAGGATCAGCGTACAGGCGCCGGTGATTTGCCGACCGGTATCGCCCATGGCGAGGAAACGGTGCAGTTGCAGCATCAGGCCGAAGAATTGCTGGCCCGTGGCGTCATCCAGCAGTTCGCCAGTGTAGGGGTCGAACAAGCGCATGGGGCCGCGTCGCTCACCCGGTGACGGCGTGAAGAACACTTTTGCTGCCACGTCGCTGTCAATATCAACCGAGAGCATTGCGACTTTCAGGCCGGTGGCCGATTCGACTTTCTCCACCAGATCAGCGGGCGGCAGAACGCCGGCGACGTGTTTCTGCACTTGCATCACTGAAGGGTTCAGCGCGTACAGGATCTCATCCTGAAACGACACCGCCGCGCCGGTGATGCCCATCAAGGCCAGGACCAGCCCGGCGCTGATGCCAAAAAACCAGTGCAACTGGAACAGGGTTTTCTTCAACACGTCGCTCGCCTTGCTCGTTCGGTAATAGTCATCACGGCGCGCATTATGATGCCGTGGGTTATCGAGAAACATTCTTTTTTACACAGCAAAGCCCCGTTCACCTGCATGAACGGGGCCTGGCCTGATTTGTTGCCATTTGCGGTGTGCAACCTGTGGGAGCGAGCCTGCTCGCGATGGCGGTGTTTCAGCCGACTTCAATGTTGAATCTGGCGCTGTCATCGCGAGCAGGCTCGCTCCCACATTTATTACATTTCGCCTGATCGATAGCAGTGATCAGGCGCTTTCATCAGAAGTGGAAGTTGGTGCTCAGCAAGGCAGTACGGCCCGCCGCCTGGTTGGCGAAGTGCGTCGAGAAAGCCTTGTCGTAGTAGGTTTCGTCGGTCAGGTTCTGCACGTTGAGTTGCAGGTCGACGTTTTTGCTCAGCTTGTAGGCGGCCATTGCGTCGTAGCGAACGTAGGAGTCGACCATGGTGGTGTTGGCCACGCTGCCGAACACGTCGTCGACGTAGAACGCACCGCCACCGATGGTCAGCTTCGGCGTGACCTGGTAGGTCGTCCACAGGCTGGCGCTGTTTTTCGGCGTGTTAGGCAATTCGTTGCCATCGTTGGCCTTGCCCAGTGGGCCGCCATCGAGTTGTTCGCTGTCCATGTAGGCGTAACCGGCGAAGACTTGCCATTTGTCGGTGAGTTTGCCGGTGGCCGACAGCTCGAAGCCTTGAACGCGGGTCTTGCCGACGTTTTCGTACGAGGTGGTGTCGGTTTGCACACGAGCGTTTTCCTTCTCGGTGCGGAAGATGTCGGCGGTCAGCGACAGTCGATCATTCATCAGATCCCACTTGGTGCCGATTTCGTAGTTCTTGGTGGTTTCCGGCTCCATGTCGCTGCTCAGCAGGTTGCCGTTGCGATCCGGGGTGCCACCCAGCGGGTTGCCGTCCAGGCCTTCACCCAGGGTGTTGCCCGGAGGTGTGGCGGAAGTGGCATAGGAGGCATAGATGCTGCCGTTTTCTGCTGGCTTGTAAACGATGCCGAACTGACCGGTGACGAACTCGCTGGTGTCATCGCCCTTGGCGGTAGTGTTGCCGGCGGCGGTATAGGTCTTGTAGTCGGTGGAGAAGTGGTCGTAACGCAGGCCCATGTTCACCAGCCACTGTTCGGACAACTCCAGGGTGTCGAACGCATACAGCGCGTAGGTGTCGGCCTTGGTCGTGGTGCCGGCGTAGTTGCGCGAGATCGCACCGTTCCACGGATCGTTCGGGTTCGGGTTGGACAACGAAGTGCAGTTGTAGCCGCTCGGTGCACCGATCAGCGCCGGGCTGCAGTTGGTGGTCGCGGCCGCCGTCGCCGGCGTGGTGTCGGTGTTGACGTTGTACGAGGACTTCCGGCTTTCTTCGTGGGTGAATTCGACGCCGGTAGCGAAGCTGTTCTTGAAGCCGGCGACATAGAAATCACCGAACAGATCCGTTTGGTTGGTCGTTGTCTCGGTGTTGCTGACACGGGTGTTGGCACGACGCCAGACGCTGCCGTTGTTGACGTTGCCCTTGCTGTCGTCCGGCTGGGTCAGGATGTAATCCTGCATGCTGGTGCCGTGACGCAGGGTGTTCTTGACGGTCAGCGAATCGTTCAGGTCGTGCTCGATGGCGATGGTTGCCGTGTCGGTGCGGCCCTTGCGGAAATCGCGGTCGTTCAGACCATAGAAGTTGCTGCTGTTACCGCCATCCTGAGGCTTGTCCGGGTTGGCCTTGGTGCGCGCTGCGGAGCCTGCGGCCGGGATCGAATACGGGATACCCGAATCCGGCAAGTCGTTGTTTTCCAGGTGGTAGTAATCGAGGTTCACGCGGGTGTCGGTGCCCAGGCCGAAGGCCAGCGACGGCGCAACGCCCCAGCGATCGTAATTGACGCTTTGACGGCCGGCGACGTTGCTTTCGTGGCTCATCAGGTTCAGACGGCCAGCGGCGGTGTCAGTGAACTGGTAGTTGCCGTCGAAAGTGTAGCGCTGGGTCTGGTCGGAGCCCCAGGTGAAACCGCCGTCGAGCGAATTGCCCAGGTGTGCTTTCTTGCTCACCAGGTTGATGCTGCCGCCCGCTGCACCGCGACCACCGATGGCCGAGTTCGGGCCTTTGCTGACCTCGATGTTTTCCACGGCGAAGATCTCGCGGCTCTGCGAACCGGTATCGCGCACGCCATCCAGGTAAGTGTCGCCCTGTGCATCGAAGCCGCGAATGAACGGACGGTCGCCCTGCGGGTTGCCGCCTTCACCGGCACCGAAAGTGATGCCGGGAACAGTGCGCAGTGCATCCTGCAGGTTCATGGCATTGGTGTCTTTGAGGACTTGTTGCGGAATGACCGTGATCGAACGTGGCGTGTCCACCAGCGGTGCGGTGTACTTGGGTGAGGACGCTTTTTCGACGTTGTAGGAAGTCTCGTCCTGGGCTTCGCCGGTGATTGCCGTGGCGCCAAGCGAAATGGTGTTGCTTGGCGCTTTCTCGTCGGTTTTTTCAGCCGCGAAAACCATGTGGCCCGCAGAGCCGGCAGTGATTGCCACGCCAATGGCAGAAGCGAGCAGGCGTGGTGAACTGACCGGTAGTTGTGGGTGTAGACGTGACATTTGTTTCCCCTTCCCCCAAGGATTTGAGGCGGCGGAATATAGGGTAAACACGTATTCGTATCAATTGCGAAACATTGCTATTCGCACTGAATTTACATTCTTTACAATTTAACCTTACGGTTTTTGCTGCTTCGTTCGTCTCTCGGGTTTTACACAGTCAATAAGAATCAATACCATTGGCGCCCTTCGATTATCAGGCGCCTCTCCCATGCTCTTGCACATTCCCGGCTTGTTCGACAAAGAAGAGGTGCAGCGCATTCGCGAGGCTCTGCAACAGGCCGATTGGGCGGATGGCAAGATCACCGCCGGCTACCAGTCGGCAAAGGCCAAGCACAATCTGCAGTTGCCGGAAGGTCATCCACTGGCCAAGGAAATCGGCGCGGCCATGCTGGAGCGGCTCTGGCAAAACCCGCAGTTCATGTCGGCGGCGCTGCCGCACAAGGTCTTTCCGCCGCTGTTGAACTGTTACACGGCCGGTGGCAGCTTCGACTTTCATATCGACAATGCCGTGCGTCAGCCCAAGAGCAGCATCGAACGGGTGCGCACCGACCTGTCGGCGACCCTGTTTTTCAGCGAGCCCGAGGACTACGACGGCGGCGAACTGGAAATCCAGGACACCTATGGAACCCAACGCGTGAAGCTGCCCGCCGGCGATATGGTGCTGTATCCGGGTACCAGCCTGCACAAGGTCAACGCCGTGACACGCGGTGCACGCTATGCCTCGTTTTTCTGGACGCAAAGCCTGGTGCGCGAAGACAGCCAGCGTGCCCTGTTGTTTGAAATGGACGGCGCGATCCGGCAATTGACGCAGGATGTGCCGGACCATCCCTCGCTGATCCGTCTGACCGGCACCTATCACAACCTGTTGCGTCGCTGGGTCGAGGTGTAAGTGGCGGATTTTCGATTGCGCCGCGAGGAAATACTCGACGGTGAACGGCTCAAGTCCATGCTCGATGAAAGCCCGGCGCGTGCCGCCCAGGCGATCCTGATGGCCGCCCGTGAAGGCGTGCTCGAGGCGCAGGCGTTGCTGGGGCAGATACTGCTGGAGGGGCAGGGTATTGCGCAGGACCAGCCATTGGCGGTGCGCTGGTTCGACATTGCCGCCCGTGGCGGTCATTCGATGGCGCGCAACATGCTCGGTCGTTGCCACGAGCATGGCTGGGGTTGTCCGGCCGACGCCGGCGTCGCCGCCGCGCATTACCGGCAAGCCGCCGAGGCCGGGCTGGATTGGGCGATGTACAACTACGCCAACTTGCTGGCCACCGGACGTGGTGTGGTTGAGGATCAGGTGCAGGCCCTGGGCTTTTATCAACAGGCCGCTGAACTGGGTCACGCCAAGTCGATGAACCTGTTGGGGCGTTATCTGGAAGAAGGGCGGGTCTGCCCGGCGGACCCATTGGCGGCCCGTGACTGGTATCGACGCTCGGCGGTCGGCGGCGACTTTCGCGGGCAGTTCAGCTACGCCGCGGTACTCGCGGGCGAGGGCAATGTCGATGAGGCGCTGGTTTGGCTGCACAAGGCGTTGGCCGCAGGAAACCTGAATTTCCTGCGAGTCGCCGCTCCAGCCCTGGCCAGTGCAAGCGACCCCCGCGTCCGTTCCATGGCGAACGAATACACCCGCCGCCTCACCGAACTGGAACAACCCGTCCCCCTGTAGGAGCGAGCAAGCTCGCGATGGTCGCCAGAACACCGCGGGGTGTCAGGCGGCCCGCGTTGTCGTTGACGTCCATCGCGAGCGTGCTCGCTCCTACAGGTACAGGGGGGGGCGGGGGCGTTTTGGCAGGCACAAAAAAACCCATGACACGTCATGGGTTTTTTGCGTTTCGTGAAGTGCTTACACGTAGAACGACTTCAGCGGCGGGAAGCCATTGAATTCCACGGCGCTGTAGCTGGTGGTGTACGCACCAGTCGACAGCCAGTACAGGCGATCACCGATGGCCAGGTTCAGCGGCAGGCCGTACTTGTAGTTTTCGTACATGATGTCGGCGCTGTCGCAAGTCGGGCCGGCGATGACCACTTCTTCCATCTCGCCTTTCTTTTCGGTCCAGATCGGGAACTTGATGGCTTCATCCATGGTTTCGATCAGGCCGGAGAACTTGCCCACATCCGTGTACACCCAACGCTCGACGGCAGTACGGGATTTACGTGCGACCAGTACCACTTCACTGACCAGGATGCCGGCGTTGGCGATCAGCGAACGGCCTGGCTCGAGGATGATTTCCGGCAGGTCATCACCGAAGTCTTCTTTCAGGAAGCGGATGATTTCTTCAGCGTAGGTATCCTCCCTGTTGCTGGGGGTGATGAAGTTGGCCGGGAAGACGCCAGCCA
>NZ_JBNNVQ010000081.1:0-26769 GCF_050280625.1 Pseudomonas sp. NPDC089569 | reverse complement strand
ACCTACTCCAGCGCCACATGGGAGGCACTGCCGACAGTGTCCGACAACGATCTTGTCGCCGGCTTCGGTTCGTGGCGCAGCGCCTGCACGCGACTGGGCAATTGAAAAGGTCCTGGCGATCAGCCGCAGTTGACGCGAGTGACAACCCGATTGGCATCGGTGTTGAGATTCAGGCGGTCGGAACGGTACTCCAGCGTGACCATGTCGTTTGGCTGGATAAACCGTGCATTCTGCGCGCCGGCCCGGGTACGCGCCTGCTCGAGGAGTTCGGGCGATGCCTGTTTGCCAATGGTGAATTCGGCCGCTTTGGCCTCACAGCGGCTGTGTCCTGTATCCGTCGCGACGGGATCCGATGTCGACCCAGTGGTGGCAGAACTGCAGCCGGCCAATGTGGCAACGGCCAACAATGCACTCAATGACATGAGCTTCAAAGGCATGAAGCCTCCTTTTTTCGAGAGTTAAGCTGAAAATCGTGTGACCGCCGATCTGGCATCTGGTTTCATCGGGCGAGCTGGCGGCCCGCCCTTCACAGCGGACAAACGGCAAGTTTGCCCGAGCATCGGTCCACCCTTCACCTCTCAATCGTGACTGAATATGAACGCAGTTCAATAAGCGTCGATATAGTCGAAGGCCGGTTTTGGCCAGTTCTGCTTCAACGCATTGAAGATCTGCATCACCCACACCTCGTCGCTGGCCGCCACCCGTCCGACATATCCGGAGCCCTTGGCCCAGGTTTCCAGCCGGAACAACAACCCATCGATGTCGGTGCCACCCACGACTCCCGATGAAATATAGGCGATACCGCCCTTGGTCACACGCAGCTGTGTGTGATGATCGTCACTGGCCGATGCCAACAGTTGACGCACGGCTTCAAGGGTCAAGCCGTCAGGGGAATTCAAATCGATCTGCACAGCGCAGTCCTAGAGTGGCCATCAAAGACCAAGTGTCGCATAGCCCTCCACTCATGCCTAAGCCGGAGTGCCAAACGTGCAGCAAAATGGTTAACTCGACACTCGAACTTTTTCGACTGCGCGAGCGACATCATGACCACCGTAAGCATCGACGCCGACATCAAGGCCAAATGGCCAGAAGGTCACAGTTCATACAGTCCCGGTAGCCCCGAGGAGCTTGCAATCATCGGCATCGATCTGCTGGTCAGGGAACTGGGCACCGAAGCGGCCCAGTCCTTCATTGAACAGATTTTCGAGAAGTACCCGACGAATCCCGGGGACGCGCATTCGGCAAGGGAGTAACCCCCACAACCTTCACCGGGAAACGAAGGCTACTTCAGGCGGGCAAGACGCTCGGTCAGCAGATCGAAAAATCCTTGAGCGTCAGCGCTTTCAACCCAGAACGCGTTCTTGGGCGCCTTCAACCGGTCATACCAGTCGACAATGGTCTGACCGAAAGTCGGACCTTCGCGACTGTCGATCACCAGATTGACTTCACGCCCGCTAAACATCTGCGGCCTGAGCAGATAGGCGATGACTGCTGCGTCGTGCACCGGTCCACCCGCAATGCCGTAGCTTTCCATATCGGCCTTGATGTAATCATTCAGGATATCCACCACCAGTTTGCTGGCGTTGCTGTTCAACGCGGCAATCCGTTTCAGCCGTTCGTCACTGGTGAGTATCTTGTGGGTCACATCCAACGACAGGTAAATGAGCCTCACACCGCTGTTGAGCACCACCTCGGCGGCTTGCGGATCGGCAAACAGGTTGAATTCCGCCACGGGAGTGATGTTGCCGCCATTGAAGTGCGCCCCGCCCATGATCACCACTTCCTTGATACCCTGCACGATTCCCGGTTCCCGGGTCAGTGCCAGTGCCAGGTTGGTCTGCGGCCCCAGGATGGCAATGGTGATGCTTTTGGGCCTGGCCGCTTTCAACGTATCGATCAGATAGTCAATCGCATGACCTTGGGCCAGACCTTGGCTCGGCTCGTACACCGGCACACCCGACAAACCTTCCTGGCCATGGACATCCGCGGCATAGATTGGCGTGCGCAGCATCGGTTTCGATGCACCGGCGTATACCGGTACATCCTCGCGCCCTGCCCACTCGCGAGCCAGGCGCGCGTTACGCGACGTCTTGTCCAGAGGCACATTGCCGGCGACGGTGGTCAACGCGCGAACGTTCAACTCCTGCGGCGACGCCAGTGCAAACAGCAAGGCAACGACATCGTCAGCACCGGGATCGGTATCGATGATCAGGTCAATTTTTTCCACCGCGCAGGCTCCAGTCACAGTCATCACAGACACAAGCAGCAGACTCCAAAGCAAAAAGGCGGTTTGCGGACATGACCCGGCATGACGCACGCCTGGCAAGGTCGATCAGTGACCCGCAGCGGGTCAGAACGTCACTCCGGCAGTCAGCACGATGTTGCAGTAAGGCTGGCATTCACCGGTCCGCACGATCGCTCGTGCCTGCCGACTCAGAACCTTGAATTGCTCGTGACTGAGCCATTCACGCCGCCCCAGTGCGCCTTCGGCATTCAACTCGTCCAGGGTCGTCAGCGCCAACGGTTTTTTCTCCAGGATCTCCCGGGCCAGCACATGGCTTTCAACCTGCATTTCACTGAGTACTACTTTCAGCGTGCTGATGAAATCCGGAATGCCCCGGGTCAACGCCAGGTCGATCATTTCGACACCCGGTGGCACCGGCAGACCGGCATCTGCAATTACCACGGTATCCCCGTGACCGAGAGAGGCAATCAGCCGCGACAATGCAACATTGAGCAAAGATGTCTTTTTCATGATGTCTTGAAAGCCTGTACTTCGGACAAGGTGGGGATCGAGGGTTGCGCACCGGCACGGGTGACCGACAACGCAGCGGCGACCTGCCCGAAACGAATGGCTTCGGACTCGCTTTTGCCACCCGCCAGCGCCGCGGCAAAGCCGCCAACGAACGTATCGCCGGCCGCCGTGGTGTCGACTGCCTTCACGGTCGGAGCAGGGAAATGCTCAAAGCGCTGACCATCGGCGAACAGGGCACCCTGGGCCCCCAGGGTGACGATCAATTTTGCCGCCCCCATCTCGATCAGACGAGTCGCAGCGGTTTGCGCGGTTTGCAAGGAGTCCACCGGCAATCCGCTGAGTGCCGACGCTTCGCTTTCATTGGGTATCAGATAATCGATGTTGGCGTACCAGTCTGCCGGCAACGGTCGACTGGCCGGCGCCGGGTTGAGAATCACGGTCTTGCCCAGCTCACGGCCACGCTTGAGCGCGTGACCCACCGTAGCGTCCGGCACTTCCAACTGGCAGATGATCACATCGGCGGCCTGCAGCACCGAATCGAAGCAACCGATCAGCGCCGGTGTCAAAGCAGCGTTGGCGCCGGCAACGATCACGATCGCATTTTGACTGTTGTCGTCGACCACAATCAGCGCCACGCCACTGGAACCTTCCACGGCACTGACCGCCTGACAATCGACCTGCTCGGCCAACAGCGCTTCGCGCAGTGCCTGACCATACGCATCGGTGCCCACGCAACCGACCATGGATACCTGCGCCCCCAGGCGTGCAGCGGCCACGGCCTGATTCGCGCCCTTGCCGCCGGACACCGTGACAAATGAATTGCCGATCAAGGTTTCGCCACCCCGCGGCAGCCGCGGCGCCCGCGTCACCAGATCCATGTTGAGGCTGCCTATCACTACTACTTTTGCTGGCATACATTGCTACTCATCGATACGGTTTCAGTACGGCTCATCGCTCAGCGGAACTGGTCGAACACACCGGCCAGCGGTGCTGTCGACTCACGCATCACGATGCTTGGCGTGACGATGCGCTGTTTGGTAACCAGTTCCGGCGTGGCGATCCTGCGCAACAGCACTTCGGCGGCCTTCTCGCCGAGTTGCAGGATCGATTGCCCTACTGTCGTCAATGCCGGATAGACGTAACGACTCATCTGGATGTCGTCGAAGCCAATGACCGACAGCTCTGTCGGCACACGAACATTGCGCTCGGCGGCGGCTCGCAACACACCGATACCGATCATGTCGTTGGCGGCGAAGATGGCGCTCGGCGGGTTGCTCTCAAGCAGGAGCGCCGCTGCGTTGTAACCGCCGGTGCTGGTGAAATCGCTTTCGAGCATGCGCTCGCGACGCACCTCGATCCCTGCCTCACCAAGCGCCCGGCAATATCCGGCCAGGCGCATCTGCGCCACACTGGTGGTCACAGGCCCGCTGATGGTGGCGATGTCCCGATGCCCCAGCTCGATCAAGTGCCGGGTCGCCAGAAACGCACCGTATTCATGATCGATGCGCACCAGGTCCGCATCGACGCCCTCCAGTCCACGGTCAACAATGACCATGGGCGTACGCAAACCCGACAACCCTTTCGCCAGACCGCTGTCACCACCGGCCGACGCAACGATCAGCCCGTCGATGCGCTTTTCCAGGAGCACGCGCAGGTAGTTGCGCTGCTTGTCCGGGTCGTCGTCAGAGTTGCAGAGAATCACGCAGTAGCCATTGCGTTCGCAGTAATCTTCGATCCCCCTGGCCAGTTCGGCGAAGTATGGATTGAGGCTATTGGGCACCAGCAAACCGATGGTGGCCGTGCTTTTCGCCTTGAGGGAACGAGCCACGGCACTGGGTACGTAGTTCAGTGTTTTGATGGCGGCCTCGACCTTGACTCGCACTTCTTCGCTGACCGGTCGCGTCTTGTTCACCACATGGGAAACCGTGGTATAGGAAATGCCCGCCAATGCTGCCACATCTTTGATCGTTGACATGACTCAGGTCCGCCGGCTTGCGCGTTGACTGCGGTAGGTGTCGAGCACCACTGCAATGACGATCACCGCACCTGTAATGATGCGCTTGGTCGGTTCGGTGGCGCCGATCTGAGCCAGGCCGGCCGCCAGCACGGAAATGATCAATACACCAAAGAACGTGCTGATCACCGAACCACGCCCCCCCATGAGACTGGTACCTCCGATCACCACGGCGGCGATCACCTGCAACTCCAGACCGGACCCGGCGTTGGGGTCCGCCGCCTCCAGCCGTGAAATCTGAAACAGTGCGGCGATCCCGGCCAGCAACCCCATCAAGCTGAACACCAGGATTTTGTAGGGTTTGGGGTTGATTCCCGCCAGCCGCACCGCTTCCTCATTGGTGCCGATGCCAATCAGATAGCGACCGAACACGGTTCGGGTCAGCACCGCCTGGGCAATGAAAATGATCAGCAAGGCAATGATGAACGATGGAGAAATGCCGAAGGCGATCGGATTGGACAGCCAGGCAAATGCATCGCCGATGTAGGCGGTGCGCGAACCGGTCATCTGGTATGCCACACCGCGCGCCATTTCCAGCACGCCAAGAGAGACAATGAACGATGGAATGCGCCACGCCACCGTGATCGAACCGGTCATGGTACCCGCCAGTGCGGCCACCGCCATGCCAAGCACCGCCGCAGGCAGAACGTTCCAGCCCCAGCCGAGAATCGCCACGCTGACCGTCGATGCGGCAAGCGCCAGCACCGAGCCCACCGACAGGTCAATACCGCCGATGATCAATACGAACGTCATGCCGACCGCCAGGACCATCAAGTCCGGAATCTGGTTGGCCAATGTGCTGAACGTGTCATAAGACAGAAAATGGCTGCTCAACACCGAGAACAGCACGATCATCGCCAGCAAGGCACCGGCCAGGCCCAGATAGGTGCCCAGGCCATAAAAATTGCCACTGCGTCTGCCGGCCAAAGTTGCGGTTTTCATGCAAGGTCCCTAGGCGCTGCTTCGTTGAGTAGCGCATCACGTTTTTGGTAGCCGGCAAATGCGGCAGCGAGCAAATCATCCTGGGTCCAGCTGTCGCGCTCGAACGTGTCGATCAGGCGCCCGGCCGACAACACACCGATCCGGTCGCAAATCAGCATCAATTCGCGCAGGTCGCTGGACACCACCACCAGTGCCTTGCCCTGACGGGTCAATTCACCCAGCAACGCGTAAATGTCGAACTTGGCTCCGACGTCGATGCCTCGAGTGGGCTCATCGAACAGCAGCACCGAACAATTACGCTCCAGCCAGCGGCCGATCACCACTTTCTGCTGATTGCCGCCAGACAGCTCGGATACCAACTGCGCCGGCCCGGAACTGCGGATGTGCATGGCATCGATCTGACGCTGGGCCAGCAAAGCCTCATCACCGGAATTGACGAACCCGCTGCTGGAGATTGCAGGCATGTTGCCCAGTGCAATATTGGCGCCGATCGACTGAGTCAACAAAAGGCCTTCGCCCTTGCGGTCTTCGGTGATCAACGCGATGCCACAGGCGACCGCATCCACCGGCGTGCGGATACTGACCACCTGTGGGGGCGAACCCAGCGCCACGGTGCCGCTGTCCGCCGTGTCGGCACCGAAAATCAGGCGCAACAACTCGGTGCGCCCCGCCCCGATCAGTCCGGAGATGCCGAAAATCTCGCCCGCACGTACCTCGAAGGACACATCACGAACCTTGTCGGCACGGGTCAGGCCCTTGACCGTCAACGCGGGAGCACCGATATCGCGCGGCCCCATGTCGATGTGTTCGCCCAGCTCACGCCCCACCATCAAGGTGACCAGTTGTTCGCTGTTGTAATTGGCCATCGGCTCGACACACACCAGGTTGCCGTCACGCAAGACCGCAATACGCTGGGCGACCCGGGCCAACTCTTCGAGGCGATGCGAGATATAGATGATCGACACACCCCGCGCCTGCAGGCGGGTGATCTGCTCGAACAACATCTCGACTTCACGTGCCGTGAGCATCGCCGTCGGTTCGTCGAGGATCAGCACATGACAGTCGCCGATCAGATTGCGGGCAATCTCGACCATTTGCTGATGGCCAATGCCGAGCTCGCCGACCAGGGTGTCCGGATCGATGGTATCGAGCCCGACTTGTGCCATGGCGTCGATGGCGACCTTGCGCAACTGCTTGCGACTGATCCACCCGCCCTTGCTGGGCAGGTTGTGCAAAAACAGGTTTTCCGCCACCGACAGGGTCGGCAAAAGATTGAGTTCCTGCATGACCATGCGGATGCCCAGGTCTTCGGCCTGGGTACGGCTACCAGGCCGGTAATCCCGCCCCTGAAATTGCATCTGGCCGGTGGTGGCCTCAACCAGGCCGCCAATGATCTTCGACAATGTGCTTTTGCCGGCGCCGTTCTCGCCGGTCAATGCCAACACCTCACCGCGCATGAGCGTCAGGTCGATGCCGGTGAGAACCGGTTGGGCATAGGTCTTGCCGATACCGCTGACCGACAGGACGGCATTCGGATCGCGAGCAGACATAAAAATCTCCATGCGCTCGCCAGAGCAGGCGAGCGCCGTTGTGTCGGCAGAACGTTAGTGGGTCACCAGTTCTACCGGGGTCTCGATCACGCCGTTGGCGCTGCTGTCGACTTTTTCACCCTTGATGATTTTCAACGCGGTCTCGATGCCGAACACGGCTTGTTTGGCGGCGAACTGGTCGGCAGTCGCCAACACACGGCCATCCTTGAGCATTGGCTTGATGGCATTGATATTGTCGTAGCCGACCACTTGCACCTTGCCGGCCTTGCCTGCGGCACGCACCGCCGACACGACACCGACCGCCATACTGTCGTTGCCGGCCAGCAACGCCTTGATCTGCGGGTATTCACTGAGCATGGCGGAGGCGACTTGATTGCCCTTGTTGATTTCCCAGTCACCGGACTGTACGGACACGACCTTGATCTGCGCGGCCTCCATCGCATCCTTGAAGCCTGCGGTACGGGCCTGTGCGTTGGTGGTGGTGGACACCCCTTCGATGATGCCGACTTCATCGCCGGCCTTGAGCTGTTTGGCCAGGTAGTCACCCACCAGCCGTGCGCCCTTGCGGTTATCCGGGCCTACGAACGGAACGCTGATGTTTTTGCTTTTGACCACTTGCGGGTCCAGCTGGTTGTCGATGTTGATCACAGTGATACCGGCATCGACCGCCTTCTTGATCACCGGCACCATGGCTTTGGAGTCAGCGGGCGCAATGACCAGTGCATCGACTTTTGAAACGATCATCTGCTCGACGATGCGGATCTGGTTGGCCGTGTCCGTTTCGTCCTTGATGCCGTTGGAGATCAACTCGAATTCGTCGGCGTGATCTTTCTGGTACGCCTTGGCTCCGTCTTCCATTGTCAGGAAGAATTCGTTGGCCAAGGACTTCATCACCAATGCGACTTTGGGTTTGGCAGGCGTTTCGGCGAACGCCGAGCAAACAGGTAGCGCGGCGCAGGCGCCTGCAAGCATGGCGACAGCAAGAAGACGTCCGGCGAATGGCAGCTTCATGGGTTCACTCCGATCTTATGATTATTGTGAGCAACGCTTGCGCCCACGTCGGCTGCGTGGATACTCGGCGAAGATTTTCCTGTCGAGAACGTCGCGCAAACGTTTGCGTTGACCGAACTATGCGAATGCCGCTGGTTTTTGTCAACGACCGGAAAATCCGATCACATGACAAAAACCGGCACTGCGCTTATGCCGTCGTATTGATCACCGATCCAGAGCCGGCGCCTTTGGTCAGCTCTTTGACCAGACTGGCACTGACTTCCAAAATCGCGCCGTTGGTTTCGGCTATCTGCCCCTGGACCGCGGAGACTGCGGTCATCTTGGCTTCCGGCGTCGAATAGCTCTGCGCCTGGACCTGGGCCAGTTGCTGTTGCTGCTCGCGCAATTGCTGCTGCAATTCCTTCAGGCGCTTGAGCAAGACCTTCACGGAGATGCTCATGTTGTCGTCGGAACTTTCCTGAGTGTCTGCGCTTTTTTCCAAGCCGACAGCGCCGGTCTTCACTTGTTTGTCGTCACCGCCCTTCGTGTCCGACGCTTGAGCGGCCGCATCACTGTTGGCCTCGTTCAACGCACGAACCGTAGCCACCGACTTTCCACCAATGGTGATGCCCGCAGCGTTGGGAATACCTACTGATAACGACATGTGAACTCCTTAAGAAAAAAGATCCTTTAGAGCAACATCGACCTGCGCAACGGTTTCTTTAGTAAAGATTCAAGATTCTGTTAACCGTGCATTCAGCAATGGCTGTAGTCCTTTTCGGAGAGCCGAACGCAAAAAAGCCGCAAAAATCGGAAATCCGGACAAATCAACCGGGTAGAGATCGCCTTTTTTGTGTAAAAGCCAAATAAAATCAATGTGTTAAACAATCTCTCCATTTCAAGGATTGACTGGTACAGATCCTGCTCCTCTCCAGCGCCCCACCCGTTCAGATTCGTTTGGGGTGCATCTAGATGAACCTGCATCAGCACCGTCACTACTAGAGAGAAAAATAATGACATCTGCTTTGAAGACCTTTGTTCCGGGCGCCTTGGCCCTCCTGCTTCTCCTGCCTACCGCCCTTCAGGCAAAGGAAAACGAAACCCGAAAACTGCCGAACGTGGTCATTCTGGCCACCGGTGGCACCATTGCCGGCGCCGGTGCCAGCGCGGCCAACAGCGCGACTTACCAGGCAGCGAAAGTCGGCGTGGAAAAATTGATCGCCGGTGTACCCGAACTCAGCCAACTGGCCAACGTTCGTGGCGAACAGGTCATGCAGATCGCCTCCGAGAGCATCACCAACGACAATTTGCTGCAACTGGGGCATCGCGTGGCTGAACTGGCCGATAGCGAAGACGTCGACGGCATCGTGATTACCCACGGCACCGACACCCTGGAAGAAACGGCCTACTTCCTGAACCTGGTGGAAAAAACCGACAAGCCGATCATTGTGGTCGGGTCCATGCGCCCGGGAACGGCGATGTCCGCCGACGGCATGCTGAACCTGTACAACGCCGTGGCCGTGGCCGGCAGCAAAGAGGCCCGCGGCAAAGGCGTGCTGGTGACCATGAACGACGAAATCCAGTCGGGTCGCGATGTCAGTAAAATGATCAACGTCAAGACCGAAGCATTCAAAAGTGCCTGGGGCCCACTGGGAATGGTGGTGGAAGGCAAATCCTACTGGTTCCGCTTGCCGGCCAAGCGTCACACCATGGATTCGGAGTTCGACATCAAGACCATCAAGAGCCTGCCTGACGTGGAAATTGCCTACTCCTACGGCAACGTCAGCGATACCGCCTACAAGGCACTGGCTCAGTCGGGCGCCAAGGCGATCATTCATGCCGGCACCGGCAATGGCTCGGTCTCCTCGCGAGTGGTTCCAGCCTTGCAGGCCCTGCGCAAGGACGGTGTGCAAATCATTCGTTCCTCCCACGTCAACGCCGGCGGCTTTGTACTGCGAAACGCCGAACAGCCTGACGACAAGTACGACTGGGTCGTTGCACACGACCTCAATCCGCAAAAGGCCCGCATCCTGACCATGGTCGCCCTGACCAAGACCAACGACAGCAAAGAGCTGCAACGGATGTTCTGGGAATACTGATACCCCCTCGCCCGACCGGATCCGGTCGGGCGCCGTTTTGACCACTCGCCAGTCTTGGCGAGTGGCTCCTGCCACGTGAATGCCCCCATCGACCTACACCCAATGGCCAAACGCCCGCCAGAGGATTTTGTCGAGCTTTAAGCAGTTGCGAAAATGCCTACAGTTAAATACTGTATGTGCATACAGCAAAATAAGGATAACCCCATGGACACCACTTCCGCCTTACCCGACGCCTATGTACGCATGGGTTTGCGCGTTCAGAAAATCATCAACTCTCCCACCGCTCAAAAAGCCAGGGCGGCGTTGATCTTTCGTCTTCCGGACGAACCCATGGAGGAGTGGGAACGCCTGCTTGAAGAAATCGATGAGAACGACAACGTCACCCTCGCCTATCGCGACGACGGTGGCGTACAGATTTTCTGGGTCGTGCCGAAGGAAGACTGAGTCAATGAGTGTCCGTTGTCTTGCGTTGCTGTTGCTGCTGCTTGCCATGACTGCCAAGGCCGACGCGCCACGCACTTTCGACGAAGCCAAGAAGATCGCCTGGAAGCTTTACGCCCCACAATCCACCGAGTTTTATTGCGGTTGTAAATACACCGGTAGTCGGGTGAATCTCGCAGCCTGTGGTTACGTGCCACGCAAAAACGCCAAGCGCGCGGCCCGCATCGAATGGGAGCACATTGTTCCGGCCTGGCAGATCGGCCATCAGCGCCAGTGCTGGCAAGCAGGCGGACGCAAGCATTGCACACGATACGATCCGGTCTATCAGATGGCCGAGGCCGATTTGCATAACCTGGTGCCCAGCATCGGTGAGGTGAACGGCGATCGCAGCAACTTCAGTTTCGGCTGGCTGCCGGAGCAGACGGGTCAGTATGGCGCGTGCCTGACCCAGATCGACTTCAAGGCGAAGAAGGTCATGCCACGACCGTCCGTACGCGGCATGATCGCCAGAACATACTTCTACATGAGCAAACAATACGGTTTGCGCCTCTCCAGGCAGGATCGGCAACTGTACGAAGCCTGGGACAAAACCTATCCGGTTCAGGCCTGGGAACGCCAGCGCAATCAGAGCGTTGCATGTGTCATGGGACGCGCCAACGAATTTGTCGGCCCGGTGGACATGAAAGCCTGCGGTTGAATCCACTCGAAATGCAAAAAGGCCTCGGGTTCATGACCCGAGGCCTTTTTGCATGCCTGCCGCCATCGATGCTGCAGTACCCATGGCCCATCAACTTCAAGGACTGGCGAACATCGCTGCAGAACAAAAACCGGAGTACCCATCGCAACGCCGGCCAGCCTGGAGGGAGCCCCGACTGTCACCGGGCGGCCGGACGCTCCAGTACCAGCAACTCGATGTTTTGCTTCTTGGCCCGGGTGATGGCTGCCGCCACCTCTGCCTGCTTGGCCTCGGCTTCTTCTTTCGAATTGAATGGGCCCATCAGAACCCGCACTTTGCCGTCTTGCTTGACGACATCGGACATGAAATTGTGCTCGATCAACCAGCCGCTGAGGTCGCTGACCGCCTGGGGTGTTTCACCCCGCACTTCCAGCTCCCATTGCGGTGTCGATACCTGGGCGGGTACGGCGACCGTTGCCGGTGCGGGCTTGGGTGCATCAGCATGCTTGCCTTCACCGCATCCGGCCAGCACCAGTATCGCCATTACCAGGACCAATTTGCGCACAGCGTTTCCCTCAGAATGCTTAAAGCGAGGATTTTAACACTCATAAATACTTCCGGAGTGCCGCAAAATGCCCGCAAAACAACGAGAATGATGGGTGCGGCCTCTGTATAGTTACGCCTTGGGAATTAATGCTGTATCTGCGCGTCAGAAAGAGGCACCCAAATCGTGAGACTTCGCACTAATCTATACATACCACCGACCTCTGCACTGTCCGAATCAGGTGCCCCACAAAGCAATCAAGGAGAAGACCATGCTGATACTCACCCGCAAAGTCGGTGAAAGCATAAACATCGGTGATGACATTACGATCACCATCCTGGGCGTAAGCGGCCAGCAAGTCAGAATCGGCATCAATGCCCCGAAAGACGTTGCAGTGCATCGCGAAGAGATTTATCAGCGCATTCAGGCCGGCCTGACCGCCCCGGACAAACCGCAAACCCCCTGAATCCAGATGCAGTCAGTAGCCAGCCCGTTCGCCCCCGAAACGATGGCTGGCTAAAGATTCATATGCCGCAACGCCCTCAACAGGTTCGCTCGCCCTCCTCCAGTCAAGCCATGCCTACTTGAACAGTTGGGCCTTGACTAACCAAACGTCACGCCACGCGCCATGCCTGTGGCCGCCACCATGATCAGCAACACCAGTAGTGCTTCGACATGGCTGATCCGGGCAAACAATTTCGCGCGCCCCGTGTCGATCACCGCACCGCGCGCCAGGGCTATCCGCCATTTGATGAGGGTGATCATCGGCGCCATTTCAAGCAGCAAAACAAAAACGAAAAGCGTCATTTTCAGATGGAACAACGGTTGATGAAGGTAGTAGTCCGTCCCTTTTTCATACCCGCCGAAAGCACGCATCCCTCCGCTGACCAACAGGATGACTGCAGAAATCCCCCACAGGTTATCCGCGACCAACACACTGCGTGCCTGGCCTGCCCCCGCAGCCAGAAGCCGAAAATGTGTACCGCGCGTCAACACTGCCCAAAACCCCAGCGCAAACGCCAAAAGGTGAACGGCCGCAAGAACCCAGTGAGCCAGCATCGTGAAACTCCTGTCAGGACGAAGTTGAATCAACCTGTCAGTAGTAGCCCATCAAGCCGCGAATTGCGAAGCTCTGTCGTTATGCCACGCTCCATTCGGTAAACCGCTGGAGGCCGCGAAAAACATAATGCTCCAGACCGACTACACTCCAACACTGCGCCGCTGCAGGTACCTGCCAGCGGCAGCCCGACAGCAGTCATTCCCACCGAATTGACCTGAGTACACAAAATCATGTGTAAATCATGTGATTCAAACGTTGCGTCAAACAACCCTGAGCGTCGCCGCTTTCTTCGCCTTGCCGGATTAGGAGCTGGCGCCTTGTTACTGGCCGGCGCGTTGCCAGGCCGGGCGCTTCAGGCAGCGGAAAAAAACTCCACTCCCCCAAAACCGAAAAACGTCATCAGCCCGGATGAGGCACTGAAAAGACTGATGGCAGGTAATGAACGCTATGTCAGCGGCCACTCGGAAACTCACGATTTCAAGAGTGAACGCGAAGCATTGGTTTCAGGCCAGAATCCCTTTGTGGCGGTTCTGAGTTGCGCCGACTCGCGTATCGCCCCGGAGTACGCTTTCGATACCGCACGCGGCGATCTGTTCGCGGTACGCGTCGCAGGCAACTTTGTCACGGATGAAGGCCTGGCAAGCCTTGAGTACGGTGTTGCCGTGCTTGGGGCGCCGCTGATTCTGGTATTGGGGCATGAGAGCTGTGGCGCCATCGAGGCCGGCATCAAAGCCGTCAAGGACAACACGGTATTTCCCGGGCAGATTCCAAAACTGACAGAGGCACTCAAGCCCGCCATAGAAACCGTGATCAAGCAATCCGGGGATCTGGTGGAAAACGCAACCGTGCAAAACGTCAAAAACTCGGTTGACCGCCTCAAGAAAGCCACGCCGTTGCTGACTGACGCACTCGCCAAGGGAAAACTGAAAATCGTGGGAGGCATCTATCGCCTGGCGACCGGAAAAGTCGAGCTGATTGCCTGACCCGTTGGGGGTATCGGGGAAATCTGCCGAGTGCGAAGAGCCCAGCGCGAAGGCTGGGCTCTGTTTATTTTCTGCATTCCATCATTTTGTCAGCGAGCGCCCTCGCTCTCTCGATCAACAGATTCTGCCGGTCTTCGTGTGTTGCCCCGCCTACAATCGGCGCCGTCAGATTGCTTTCGGCAATCAAAGCCGCGCAGAAATACCGATCCCAAACAGCCTTGCTGTCGGACGCCTGCTTGTTCATTTGGTCGGAGATCATGGTCGACTCCTCAGGATGAGTTGGCACTACCCATTTTACGCTTCAATGGACGCATTCCTGCGGCAGTTCCGACTACAGAATCCACCTTAATAGAACGTGAGAGGCGATCCAGGGAGATGCCTTGACCACCGTCCATTGGAGCAGGAGGCAAAAAGACAGATATGTCGCGAAGAATCTGATCATCGACCGCCTCCCATCAACACCCCGCGCCCGTAATCCGGCAAAACACTCGGTAACGTGCACTGTTGGATGCCATTGGCCGCTCACAGTTCAAAATCAAATAGAACTGGTTTTCATTCTGGTGTTCATTACGCTTTTAATCGCTAATGATAATATTTATCAACTCAGTCAGCACCAGGACGGCGACCAATGAAGGAACGTTACGAGATCCATTTCATGGCGAACGAACTCAAGAAAGTCATCATCATCGAACACTCGGCCATGAACGATCTGGAAGCCTGGAGGGCTGCGCTGCTGCACAATGGAGAATGCGCCGGCACCACATTCAACATTCATGTCATTGCCGACGCTGTTGAAAAGGCCGCGAACCGCGCTATAAAAAATGTACGCTGGAACAAAGCCAGCCACACCATTGCCTGGAGCGAACGCGCCAAAACGTCGCGAAATAGAGTGGGATTGAAAAACATTGAGTAGCGCAGCTACAGATCGCCAGTCCCAAGGTGCGCGCAATCGTCGCCGTAAGTGAGACCATTCAAAATCACGGCTAACCAAAAGAGGCCCCTCGCCTCTCCATATTGACCGAAATGAAAAGGGGGCCAAGATAGTGCGAACGGCTCACATGGCGCCGCAGTGAAGCCTCTCAGACCTGCCACCGTGCGCCCCAGCCTCATGTAAAAAAGCGGCGACCTAAGGTATTGCCCTACAGACAGCGACTCGTCGGAGGCTTACATTCACCCGCCAGCAAGGACGCATTTCAACCAGATGCCCACGCCTAAGGCAGAGAAAATGCGTTATCTAGTCTTCGCGCTCATCGCCATAATCATCATTGTTCTTGGTCTTGCACTGTATGGCTGGTATCGCCATCTGCGAGACGATGAAGATGACCTCGTTTAATCCGCAGACCGTTGCCGGCTTCTGACTTTTTTCCTGAATGACTTGCCTGACAGGCTCTCGCTGAACATCAGTACATAGTACGTCGAGGTGGGCGCCGAATTGGCGTTCTGAAGTGGGGGTTTTGCAAAAACTTTGCAAATCGCAGAAAGCAAAAAGGGGTCACCGTTTCCGGTGACCCCTCTAGACCGCCCAGCAGAGCGGATTTTTGTTTGGTAGGCACGATTGGACTCGAACCAACGACCCCCACCATGTCAAGGTGGTGCTCTAACCAACTGAGCTACGTGCCTGCTGTGAGGCGGCATTCTACGGAATTCCGGAGGGGTGTCAACACCTTTTTTCGCGCTAACCCTATGAATATGCAAAATTTTTAATTTCGGGGGTGCAAAGAAGATTTTCCGGTGGCTGGCGGTGGATTTTCAACTCGGGTAGGATCGGCGTACTCGTAAAATATATTAAACAGAGGCAGCAGGATGGCGAGCACCCCCTACCCAGAGTCCTACTACGCCGCATCGGCCAATGCGGCTCCGACGCGTGCGGCTTTGCAGGATGACGTTGAGACTGATGTCTGCGTGATTGGCGCCGGCTATACCGGACTGTCCTCGGCCTTGTTCCTTCTGGAAAACGGCTTTCGGGTGACTGTACTGGAGGCGGCCAGGGTGGGTTTCGGCGCGTCTGGACGCAATGGCGGCCAGATCGTCAACAGTTACAGCCGGGATATCGATGTGATCGAACGCAGCGTCGGTCCCAAACAAGCGCAACTGCTGGGACAGATGGCGTTCGAGGGCGGGCGCATCATTCGTGAGCGGATTGCCCGATACAACATCCAGTGCGACTTGAAGGACGGTGGCGTGTTCGCCGCCATTACCCCCAAGCAGATGGGGCACCTGGAATCCCAGAAGCGCCTGTGGGAGCGTTTTGGTCATACACAACTTGAGCTACTGGATCAGCGGCGAATCCGTGAAGTGGTGGCCTGTGATCAGTATGTCGGTGGCATGCTCGATATGAGTGGCGGGCACATTCACCCGCTCAATCTGGCATTGGGTGAAGCCGCGGCCGTGGAGTCGTTGGGCGGCACGATTTATGAGCAATCGCCGGCCGTGCGCATCGAGCGCGGCGCGAATCCGGTCGTGCACACGCCGCAGGGCAAGGTCCGGGCTAAATTCGTTATCGTGGCGGGCAATGCCTATCTGGGTAATCTGGTACCGGAACTGGCCGCCAAGTCCATGCCTTGCGGCACTCAGGTCATTACCACCGAGCCCTTGGGCGATGAGCTGGCCAAAAGCCTGTTGCCTCAGGACTACTGCGTCGAGGATTGCAACTACCTGCTCGACTACTACCGCCTCAGTGGCGACAAGCGCCTGATTTTCGGAGGCGGCGTGGTGTACGGCGCGCGCGATCCGGCGAACATCGAGGCGATCATCCGACCGAAAATGCTCAAGGCCTTCCCGCAGCTCAAGGACGTGAAAATAGACTACGCCTGGACCGGCAATTTCCTGCTGACCCTGTCGCGACTGCCTCAGGTCGGAAGACTGGGCAACAACATCTATTACTCCCAGGGTTGCAGCGGTCATGGCGTGACCTACACCCACCTGGCGGGCAAGGTGCTGGCTGAAGCGTTGCGTGGCCAGGCCGAACGTTTTGATGCGTTTGCCGACCTGCCACACTACCCGTTCCCGGGCGGACAGTTACTGCGTACCCCGTTCGCGGCATTGGGGGCCTGGTATTACGGGCTGCGTGACAAGTTCGGCTACTAAGCCACACCCCTCCCCCTGTAGGAGCGAGCATGCTCGCGATGGACCCGAGAACTCTGCGGAGTATCAGGCCACCAACGTTATCGTTGACGTCCATCGCGAGCATGCTCGCTCCTACAGGGGTATGTCTCAGAGGCGGTCCCGCGCTATTCCGCTGCGGATGCGCAAGATATCGGCAAGCACCGCCAGGGCAATTTCTGCCGGCGTCCTGCTGCCCAGATTCAAGCCGATCGGTGCGTGGATCCGCGCCAACTCCGCATCACCCAGGCCACCAATGCGCCGCAAGCGCTCGAAGCGTTTTTGCGAAGTTTGCATGGAGCCCATCACGCCGATGTAAAACGCCTCGGTGCGCACGGCCTCCATCATCGCCAGATCGTCGATACGAGGGTCGTGAGTCAGGGCCACCACGGCCGTGTCGCTGTGACAACCGCCATCGGCGATGAATATCGACGGCAATTGACGGCGAACTTCCACGTTGTCGAGCACCACGCCTTGTAGCACTTCGTCCCGCGGATCACACAGAATCACCTCGAAACCCAGGCCCACGGCAAACTCCGCGCAGGCTTGCGCTACGCTCGAATAGCCGGCCAGCAACAAGCGCTGGGCCGCACCGAGACGCAACCGAACCCGGTCGATCTCGCGCTCGACGCGCGCGCCCTGCTCGCGATCATCAAACAGACTGCGCGCGCCGCTGGCCAGGTCGACCTCACGGATCAAACGACGTCGCCCTGAAAGCGCCGATTCAAGCTCCCTCAGGTGCGCCTGCACCTCGCATTGCGACTCCAGCTTCTCCACCAGCACATCGAGCACACCTCCGCAGGGCAGACTGACCTGTGAACGCGGATCATCGCCCGCGCCATAACGCACGATGCCGACTGCGCTCTCAAATGCACCTTCGTTAACACGCTCAAGGAAATCTTCCTCGACGCAGCCACCGGACAACGAACCGATCCACTCCCCGTCACCATTCACTGCCAGCAACGAACCCGGCGCACGAGGTGCCGAGCCGTAGGTGGCAAGGACGGTGCACAGCCAGACGCACTGTCCGGCTGTCGACCACTCCAGCGCACGGCGCACCACTTGCAGATCAAGATGCTGCATGTCAGTGCGCCTTGTGCTCAAGCGGCGGCGCATCGGCGCGTAAAGCCTTCACATTGTTGACGGCCAGATCACCGGGCTGCCCGCCCCACGCTTGACGCAGGTAATTGAGCAAATCCGTCAGTTGCTCATGATCGAGCTTCTCGGCGAATCCCGGCATCGGTTGCAGGTGCTCGAACCCGGCGAACTTCTGCTCGCCAATACCGTCGTCGATCACCCGCACCAGGTTGCGCGGATCCTCGAGGCGCAGCGTAGTGTTGCCACGCATGGCCACGGCGATGTGCGGCTTGCCTTCACCATCGACAGCGTGACAACCGGCGCAGACGTTCAGGTATTCCTGACGGCCGCGCTGGGCGCTGGCACTGAGTGTGTCCAACGGCACATCGGTCAGCACCCTGGGCGTCGGCGGCTGGTCACCCAACAGGAACGTCGCCATGGCCGCCAGGTCCGGGTCACTCAAACCCTGAGTGCTGTTGTGAAACACCGGGAACATTTCATTGAACATCGTGCCCTGGGCGCTCATACCGTGCTTGAGGAACGCACTCAGATCCTGATGATTCCAGCCCCGGGCCGCCAGGTCGGTGGCCAGCAGACTCGGTGCCTGATAGCCATTGAGCAAGCCGCCGGTCAGACGTTTGTCCTGCTGCATCGCCCCCGGCAACCCACGCGGGGTGTGGCATTCACCACAATGGCCGAGCACGTCGACCATGTACTGGCCGCGCTTCCAGTCCGCGCTTTTACCTTCAGCCGATTCAAGCTTCACGTCTTTACCGTAGAGCATGTTCCAGCCCATCAGGCCCAGTCGTACGTTGAACGGAAAGCTCAGGCTGGTCACTGGCGCAGCGCGCTCGATCGGTTCGACGGTTTTCAGGTAAGCATGAATCGCGTCGGAGTCCTCACGCGGCATCAAGTGGTACGAGGTGTACGGCATCGCCGGATACAGGTTGGCGCCATCGCGGCGCTTGCCCTCAGTGAGCGCCGCAAAAAAATCGTCGTCGCTGTACTGACCGATGCCGTGTTCCTTGCTCGGGGTGATGTTGGTGCCGTAGATCGTGCCGAATGGCGACACAATCGGCAGCCCGCCCGCGAAAGGCGCGCCACCCGGCGCCGTATGGCACGCCATGCAGTCGGCGGCGCGGGCCAGGTATTGGCCACGCTTGACCTGATCATCGGCCTGCGCCAAAAGCACGGGCGCAATCAGGCCGACCGCCAGCGCCAGGCGGCTCAATGAATGCTTCATGCTTAACCCTCCTTGACCAGGCCGAGATCAGTCAGCACGTTGCGCGTGGCGTTGTAGTAGCGCACATAACCGGTGCAACGGCAGATGTGATGCCCAAGGCTGTCCTCGATGACTTTCTCCAACTGGCTTTTGGCGATCAGCTGCCGTTGCAGTTTCTCCACCAACACGGTCGCTGCGTTGACGAAGCCCGGTGCACAGTAGCTGCACTGGAAGGCGAACTCGTCGACAAAACGCTGCTGGATCGGGTTCAGCTCGGTCACCTTGCCCTGCTCGTCACGGGTGGCATGGCCTTCGATGGTGCGAACTTTCTTGCCTTCGAAGTAGTGCGCACCGGTGATGCAGGTACGCACCTCTTCGCTGGTACCGTCGGGGTTGTCGACGATGACCACGCAGGCATGGCAAATGCCCTGGCCACAACCCAGGCGTGAGCCGGTGAGGTTTTTGTATTCGTGCAGGTAGTCGATCATCGGCAGGTCATCAGGGATGTCCACAGGACCGACGGATTGACCGTTGAGGGTCAGTTGAAGCGGACGATTAGCCATTGAGGGCCTCCTTGATGCGTGCAGAAGTGATAGGCAGGTCGCGGACACGTTTGCCGATGGCGTGGGCCACGGCGTTGCCTATGGCGCCGACCACCGGAATCATCACCACTTCGGCAATGCCCTTGGACGGGTCGCTTGGCGACAGCGGCGGCAGGATTTCCGCAGTCTGTTTCCATACCGCCACGTGCCGCGCCATCGGCAAGCGATAGCGGTTGAAGTTCCAGTCGCCCTCCCCCGGCCCTCCTTCGTACAGCGGCATCTCCTCCATCAGCGCATGGCCAATCCCCATGGCAATCCCGCCTTCGACCTGGCCCTTGACCAGTTCCTCCACCAGCACCCGGCCGCACTCGACCCACGAGTGATGGTTGAGCACCTGAACTTCGGCCGAGCCCTTGTTCACTTTCAGCTCCACCAGCGTTGCCACGGGGCTGTAGTAAGTCACCGCCGCGTTGTTCAACTGGGTCGCCGGGTAAGCGATATTCTGCCGATCCAGCAAGTGGAAACCGGCGCTGCTCATTTGCGCCAGTTTTGCCTTCGGCGCACCGTCGCCGTACTTGACCGCCAGGCCATCGAGCGGCAATCGCTCACGCACGCCATCGATGCTGAACTCGGCCTCGGCCCAGCTCCAGCGGTTGAAGCCATGGACTGTGGCGCCGGTGACCAACCCGCGCTCGTGGGCACGCCTGGCCAGCATCGCAAAAGGCAACGGCTCCATGCCGTTGGCAGTCAGCTTGCCGTCGACCCAATGGGCGTCTTCGCGGCGCACAACGTAAGGATTGGCCTGACCGCCGTAGGGGCCCTGACGCCAGATTTCCAGTGCCGCCGGCCACAAACCGTGGTTGAACAACACACGCGCCGCTTCGCGGGTGGCGTGACTGAAGTAGTAGGCAGAGTTGGTCGCCGACGACGCCGAAGCAATCTTGCCGACCCAGCGCGGGTTGCGCAGGAAGTTGTCCTGCTCGGCCTGACTCATGATGTAAGGGTTGCCGCCGGTGATCAGCTGCATCTCTTTCCATTCGGTTTCACCGGTCTTGACCTCATGCGCCGGACTGCCGAGGAAGTCGGCCACGACCATCGCTTGCGAGGTGGACATGCCGGTACCGATCTCGATACCGATATGACGCAGGCTGATGCGGCCTTCGGCGGTGAATTCGATGCTGGCCATTGGCGCTTCGGAACCTGTACCGAAGTCTTTCTGGCAAATGGCGAAACCCACGCCGTACCAGTTATCCGGATCCGCTGCTTCGCGCTGTTTCTTGATCGCGTCGCGGTTTTTCCAGACGTCGTGAACCGCTGCCTTGTCAAGAATCTCGTGCAGGCGCAATGCACCTGCCGGCACCGCGCCCTGGGTGTTTTTCATGCCCGAGCGCAGGGCATTCTTGCGTCGCAGCTCAATGGCATCGATGCCGAGGCGGCCGGCAATTTCATCCACCATCATTTCGGTGGAGGCCATGCTCTGCAGTGTGCCGTAGCCACGCATCGAACCGGCCTCGACCGCGCGGGAATGATAGGCAGTGACCTGCAGATCGTTTTGCGGCATGTAGTAGATCGACTGCGCCGCCGTGGCGCCGACCGCCGCCACCGAAGGGCTGTAGTTGATTCGCCCGCCACCGTCGACGCTCATCTCGGCGCGGAAAATCTTGAAGCTGTAATCGGTCTTGTCCACCGCCAGTTGATAGCGGATATCGAACGGGTGGCGCTTGATGCCGCTCTGGAACTGCTCGTAACGGTCGTTGGCCAGGCGTACGGGCACACCAGCACCGTACAACGCGGCCAGCGCTGCGTAATAGACGAAAATGTTGTGGTCCTTGGACCCGTAGCCGACGGTATAACCCGGATGCATGTTCAGATTGGCCAGACCGAAGCGCGATGGCGCGATCATCTTCGCCGTCTCGGTCGCGGTTTCCAGCGGGCATTGGGTGGCGACGACAAAATGCAGGGTTTTGCTGGCCGGGTCGTACCAGCCGTTGCCGTTGTCCGGCTCCATCGCGGCAGGCTCGATCGACGGTGTCTTGTAGCGTTCGTCGAACACCAGCCAGTTTTCGGGCGGCGTATCGATCTGCTGCTTCATGCGCTCGGCGTAAAACAGCCCGCGCTCAGTCAGGTTGCCGTGCAGATTCGGTTGGGAATTCCACACCGGACGGCGATTGCGCAGCATCGGGAACAGGATCGAATCCTTGAGACTGGCGAACTCGTCCTCGTCCGCCGAGGTCGCACCGCCTACACGCACATAGCGGAAGCTGCCATAGGGATCGCCTTCGTAGAACGGCACCTGTGCACCGTAACGAATCGCTTTGTCATTGAACTTGAGTTTGGCCTTGGCCTGACGGAAGCGCTCGAAGTCGTTCCAGATCAGGATCGCTACCGGGTGGCCGATGAACATCGGCACCTTGCCGGCCGGCAGCAGCGGATCGGGGGCGTGCTCTTCCGGGAAGACAATACCGTCCTTGACCAGATCCTCGGCGGTGACAATACGATCAGGCTGCAACCCGGCGTCGAGCCACGACAGATCGTACCCCTCGTAGATACGGTCGGCCTTGATGGTTTTGAGCAGCATGGCGTGGCCTTGCTGCTGCGGCCAGCCCGGCATGTCCTTGGCGCGAATGTCACGGGCAAAGACCTTGCTGCCGCAGACCTTGGACAACGCATCGTTGCGGGCACGTGCCTTGCCGTTGTTACCGAGCCACTGCTCGGAAGGCACGGTCACGCTGTTTTCCATCAGGGCCGCCAGCGCCGGGCTGCCGAGGGGTGCGAGCGTTACGCTCACGCCCGCTACCAGGCCACCCTGCAGGAACGAGCGCCGGGATATTTCACGGTTGGACATGGATCATCCTCTGGGCGGTCATGAGCTCCGCCCTTCTGGTTATGTTCTGGAAATCGAGTCTTGCAGAAGCCCTTTCTGACGTTGCAAAGGGCAATAGAGACAGTGCAAAGCTGACCGATAGGTTAACTTTAAAGGTTTATCCGCTCGCAGAAAATAACCAGCAACAAAAAAATTGACCGGAAGATCAAAAAAACACGCGAACTCGCTCATAGACGGGTGAGCAAGAGATCAGAGAAAGGCAGGTGAGAGAAAAAGAGGAGAAAAGCCGAATTCCAGAAACAAAAAACCCCGGTCTTTCGACCAGGGTCTTTGCTATCGATCCGAATCAACCAGTGGTTGTCTTCGGCGCTTCGAGGCGTTCAGTGGTCCTCGAAACAGATATGGCGCAGCGGACGGGACTCGAACCCGCGACCCCCGGCGTGACAGGCCGGTATTCTAACCGACTGAACTACCGCTGCGTATCGCTGTGGACTTGCGTCCAGGTAACTCGCTTTGATTGAAAGCTTCGGTGCTTTTCAATCGCGAACCGAAAAAATTCGATTCGTAAAATATGGCGCAGCGGACGGGACTCGAACCCGCGACCCCCGGCGTGACAGGCCGGTATTCTAACCGACTGAACTACCGCTGCGCGTCGGTGGAGGCATTTCAGCTTCCATCTTGCTTTCGCAAGACTCTCGGTAGTGGTGGGTGATGACGGGATCGAACCGCCGACATTCTGCTTGTAAGGCAGACGCTCTCCCAGCTGAGCTAATCACCCGTTTGCATCTCCGAGGCCGCGAAATTTACGCAGGTAGCGAACCTAAGTCAATAGCAGGATTGAAGTTTTTCTAAAAAAGACAAAATCATTTCATTCCGGCCTCACCTGGCAACCTCATGACCCCCATCGCGAGCGGGCTCGCTCCCACAATGAACCGTGTCTCTTCAGAGACCCTGCTTTCCAATGTGGGAGCGGGCCTGCTCGCGATGGCGACGACACATACCGCACCACAGCCCAGTCACTCGCTGTAAATCATCTTCTTGGTCATGCCACCGTCCACCACGAACTCCTGGCCCGTGACAAAACCGGCATTCTTCGACAGCAGCCAGGCCACCATCGCCGCCACGTCTTCCACCGTCCCTACCCTGCCCGCCGGGTGTTGTGCATGATCAGCCTCGGTCAGTGGTTCGGCGCGACGTACGGAAGGATCTCGCGCATCGATCCAGCCGGGGCTGACCGCGTTGACACGAATCTCCGGACCCAGGCTGATGGCCAGCGCATGGGTCAACGCCAGAAGCCCGCCCTTGCTCGCCGCATACGCCTCGGTATCGGGCTCCGATTGCCCGGCACGCGTCGAAGCCAGGTTGACGATGGCGCCATTATGCGCACGCAGATAAGGCGCGCAGTGCTTGGCCAACAGCATGGGGCCACTGAGATTGACGGCCAGCACACGGTTCCAGTAGCTCAGATCGAGGCTTTCCAGCGTAATGTTGTGCGGATCGGCCACGGCCGCATTGCACACCAGGGCGTCCAGGCGACCGAACTGCCCCAGCACCTCGGCGACACCCAACGCGACCTGCCCTTCGTTGGCGACATCCATGGCGATGAACCAGGCGTTTTCGCCCAGCACCTTCGCCACTTTCGATCCACGGACACGATCCAGGTCCGTCAGCACGACTTGCCAGCCCTCGCTGATCAACCAGGCCGCAATACCCAGCCCGATCCCCCGCGCGGCGCCGGTCACCAGCGCAACGCGGCCGTTTGAAGTGCCAGTTTGAGACATTTCGATCACAAGGCTGCCAACCCGCGCATCAGGTCGGCTTGCAGGTCCGCCACATCTTCCAGGCCGACCGCGACACGGATCAGGCTGTCACGAATGCCCGCAGCCTCACGCTCCTGCGGCGAAAGACGCCCATGGGAAGTCGTGCTCGGATGGGTGATGGTGGTTTTGCTGTCGCCCAGGTTGGCGGTGATGGAAATCAGACGGGTCGCGTCGATAAAGCGCCAGGCGCCCTCCTTGCCACCCTTGACCTCGAAACTCACGACAGCCCCGAACCCCTTCTGCTGTCGCAGGGCCAACGCGTGCTGCGGATGGCTCTTGAGACCGGCGTAATGGACTTTCTCGATACCGTCCTGCTGCTCCAGCCACTCGGCCAACTGCTGCGCATTGGCGCAATGGGCCTTCATCCGCAGGTTCAGGGTTTCCAGGCCCTTGAGGAAAATCCAGGCGTTGAACGGACTCAGGGTCGGCCCGGCGGTGCGCAGGAACCCAACCACTTCTTTCATCTGCTCGCTGCGACCGGCCACGACACCGCCCATGCAACGCCCCTGGCCGTCGATGAACTTGGTGGCCGAGTGCACGACAACGTCCGCGCCCAGCTTCAACGGTTGCTGCAGCGCCGGGGTGCAGAAGCAGTTGTCGACCACCAGCTTCGCGCCCTTGGCGTGGGCGATTTTCGCCAGTTCAGCAATGTCCACCAGCTCAGCCAGGGGGTTGGAAGGCGACTCGACGAACAGCAGTTTGGTGTTGGCCTTGATCGCCGCATCCCAACCGGACAAGTCCGCCAGGGGCACATAATCGACCTCGACACCGAAACGCTTGAAGTACTTCTCGAACAGACTGATGGTCGAGCCGAACACGCTTTGCGAAACCAGTACATGGTCGCCGGCACTGCACAGGCTCATCACCACAGCCATGATCGCGGCCATGCCGGTCGCAGTGGCCACGGCCTGCTCGGCGCCTTCCAGAGCAGCAATGCGCTCTTCGAAGGCGCGCACGGTCGGGTTGGTGTAGCGCGAGTAAACGTTGCCCGGCACCTCGCCGGCAAAACGCGCAGCGGCGTCGGCGGCAGTGCGGAACACATAGCTGGAAGTGAAGAACATCGGATCACCGTGCTCACCTTCCGGCGTACGGTGCTGACCGGCACGTACGGCCAGGGTATCGAACGCTACGCCTTCGAGGTCGCTGTCCAACCGACCGGCATCCCAATCCTGACTCATGCTGTCACTCCTTGCCCTGCTCTGGCTAAATGAAAATCTTTTGATAGATACGAAACCGGCCCCTAGGGGCCGGTTGAAACTCAGTTGTTGTACAGATCGATGATCGCACTGACCGCCTGGGTCTTTGCCTTCGAGGCATCGTTGCGTGCCTGCTCGATCTTGTTCAGGTAGGCCTCGTCGACATCCCCGGTCACATACTGGCCGTCGAACACGGCGCAATCGAATTTCTCGATCTTGATCTTGCCGCCGCCAACCGCTTCGATCAAGTCAGGCAGATCCTGATAGACCAGCCAGTCAGCACCGATCAGGTCCGCAACATCCTGGGTCGAACGGTTGTGCGCGATCAACTCGTGGGCACTTGGCATGTCGATGCCGTAGACGTTCGGGAAGCGTACTGCCGGCGCCGCCGAGCAGAAATAGACGTTTTTCGCACCGGCTTCGCGGGCCATCTGGATGATCTGCTTGCAGGTGGTGCCACGCACGATGGAGTCGTCGACCAGCATTACGTTCTTGCCGCGGAATTCCAGCTCGATGGCGTTCAGCTTCTGGCGTACCGACTTCTTGCGCGCGGCCTGGCCTGGCATGATGAAGGTTCGACCGATGTAACGGTTCTTCACGAAGCCTTCGCGGAACTTCACGCCCAGATGGTTGGCCAGCTCCAGCGCCGCCGTGCGGCTGGTGTCCGGAATCGGGATGACCACGTCGATGTCATGATCCGGACGCTCGCGCTGGATCTTCTCGGCCAGCTTCTCGCCCATGCGCAGACGAGCCTTGTAGACCGATACGCCATCAATGATCGAGTCGGGACGCGCCAGGTAGACGTGTTCGAAGATGCAAGGCGTCAGGGACGGGTTGAGACCGAAGTCCGAGGCATAGGCCAGCAGGTATTTGTGCAACGCCGGGGAATCGGCCAGGGCACCGTCGGCGCGAAACCAGACGTACTTGATCGG
>NZ_JBNNVQ010000080.1:0-27008 GCF_050280625.1 Pseudomonas sp. NPDC089569 | reverse complement strand
CCGCATCGCGCAGCTGGCGCTGGACGCGGGCATTCCCAAAGGCGTGTTCAACGTGCTGCCAGGCTACGGCCACACCGTCGGCAAGGCGCTGGCGCTGCACATGGACGTCGACGTGCTGGCCTTCACCGGCTCCACGGCGATTGCCAAGCAACTGATGATCTACGCCGGGCAAAGCAACATGAAGCGTGTCTGGGCTGAAGCCGGAGGCAAGAGCGCGAACGTGGTGTTCGCCGATGCGCCGGACCTGCGCGCGGCAGCACAGGCGGCGGCCGGTGCCATCGCCTTCAACCAGGGCGAAGTCTGCACCGCCGGCTCGCGCCTGCTGGTGGAGCGTTCGATTCGCGAGCAGTTCATTCCAATGTTGGTCGAGGCCCTGCAAGCCTGGAAACCGGGCCATGCGCTCGATCCTGCGACCAGCGTTGGTGCGGTGGTCGACCAGCGTCAACTGGACAACGTGCTGCGCTACATCGGCATCGGCAAGGAGCAGGGCGCCGAACTGATCGCCGGCGGCAGCCGCACCCTGGAAGACACCGGTGGCCAGTACGTGGAACCGACGATTTTCGACGGCGTGACCAACGCCATGACCATCGCCAGGGAAGAGATCTTCGGCCCGGTGCTGTCGGTCATCACTTTCGACACTGCCGAAGAAGCCCTGGCGATTGCCAACGACAGCATCTACGGCCTGGCCGCCGGTGTGTGGACCAGCAACCTGAGCAAGGCCCACACCTTCGCCCGTGGCCTGCGTGCCGGCAGCGTCTGGGTCAACCAGTACGACGGCGGCGACATGACCGCGCCGTTCGGCGGGTTCAAGCAATCGGGCAACGGTCGCGACAAATCGCTGCATGCGTTCGACAAGTACACCGAACTCAAAGCGACCTGGATCAAGCTCTAAATACCTAATAAGAAAGCGGCGGTTGCCGGTCGATGACCGGCGGCCATCGGAGAAACCTATGACTCAAAGCTCTGTTAAACAAACTCATGTAAACAGCTACTACGCTGCCACCCGCAACTTCACCGGCGACTTCCCGGTGCTTGAAGAACTGGTGGAATGCGATGTCTGTGTAATCGGTGCCGGCTACACCGGCCTGTCCTCGGCACTGTTTCTCAGCGAAGCCGGCTACAGCGTCACCGTACTGGAAGCGGCCAAGGTCGGCTTCGGCGCCAGCGGTCGCAACGGCGGTCAACTGGTCAACTCCTACAGCCGCGACGTCGACGTCATCGAAGAGCGCTATGGCGACAAGACCGCTGAAGTACTGGGCAGCATGATTTTCGAAGGCGCCGACATCATTCGTCAGCGCATACAGCACTACGACATCCAGTGCGACTACCGTCCAGGCGGTATCTTCGCGGCGATGAACAAGAAGCAGTTCAAGGGCCTGGCCGAGCAGAAGAAGAGCTGGGAACGCTACGGCAACAAGAACCTGACCTTGCTCAGCGCCAGCGACATCAAGCGTGAGGTCGGTTCCGACGCTTACGTCGGCGGCTTGCTGGACATGCAGGGCGGGCATATTCACCCGCTGAACCTGGCATTGGGCGAAGCCTCGGCCATCATCGGCCTGGGCGGCAAGATTTTCGAGCAATCGGCGGCGGTGGAAATCACCTACGGCGAACCGAACATCGTGCGCACCGCCAAGGGCGTGGTACGGGCCAAGTACCTGCTGATCGCCGGTAACGCTTACCTGCCTCAGGGCCTGGACAACCGCGTGACCGCCAAGAGCATGCCGTGCGGTTCGCAGATCGTCGTCACCGAGCCGTTGTCGGAGAAACAGGCCCGCAGCCTGATCACCAATAACTACTGCGTCGAAGACTGCAACTACCTGCTTGACTACTACCGCCTGACGGCCGACAACCGCCTGCTGTTCGGTGGTGGTGTGGTCTACGGCGCCCGTGAGCCGAACGACATCGAACAACTGATCCGTCCGAAAATCCTCAAGACCTTCCCGCAGTTGAAGGACGTGAAGATCGACTACCGCTGGACCGGCAATTTCCTGCTGACCATGTCGCGCATGCCGCAATTCGGCCGCATCGAGAAAAACGCCTACTACATGCAGGGCTACAGCGGCCACGGCGTGACCTGTTCGCACCTGGCCGGCAAGTTGATCGCGGAAATGATCCGTGGCGACGCCGAGCGTTTCAACGCGTTCGCTTCGTTGCCGCACATGCCGATGTTCGGCGGTCGCACCTTCCAGGCGCCGCTCACCGCCATGGGAGCGGCGTATTACGCACTGCGCGACCGTTTCGGTATCTAAGCGTTACCTCACCGGCGGCCACCCCATGGATGTCGCCGGTTTTTTTTTCGTACCCTGTAGGAGCGAGGCTCGCCCGCGAAGAGGCCCTTTCAGTCGCCATCAATGTCGCCTGATACATCGCCTTCGCGGGCAAGCCTCGCTCCTGCAGGCCGCAAAACACAGGGCCCGATGACTGTTTTCTACTGCCGTCCATCGAACCTGCTGAGCTGCATGAACAAACGTGATTTAATAGCCGCCTTTCACGGTTCCGGGACAGGGGAACGGCGACAACCGCGGATATCGCGGCCGCCCGCCACCGACCCCCATTACCCTTAAGTCGTTCTCACATAAGGCTGTCATGGATACGGGTTCTCGACTCAAATTAGTACGCGAAAGCTACAAACTGTCCCAGCGCGAGCTGGCCCGGCGTAGCGGCGTCACCAATGCCACCATCTCGCTGATCGAACAGAATCGCGTCAGTCCGTCGGTCAGTTCGCTGAAAAAGCTGCTTGAAGGCATCCCCATGTCCCTGGCGGACTTCTTCACCTTCGATCAGCCCCCGCGCGAGCACCAATACGTCTTCCGCGCCAACGAACAACCCGACCTGGGTCGCCATGGCCTGCGCCTGCTGCTGATCGGTGCCTCGATACCGAGCCGGCAGATGCGCCTGTTGCGCGAGCAATACGCACCGGGCGCCAGTTCCGGGGAAGAGCCGATCGTGCATACCGAGGGCGAGGAGTGCGGGTTGGTTACCCGAGGCACGGTGGAACTGACCGTGGACGGCCAGACCAGCATCCTGAGCGCCGGGGATGGTTACTACTTCCCGACCACGCTGCCACATCGATTCCGCAACATCGGCCAGGATGAGGCGGAAATCATCAGCGCGAACACGCCGGCGAACTTCTGATAGCAGGGCGGTGAGGCTGCGTGCCTCGACTGCGTTGTGTTGATTGAAAAATCCGATACCTGTTTGGGTGTCGGATTTTTTTTGCCGGGATAACACTTGATTTCGGTTTCGTAGCCAAATCAACCAATTCACTTTCGATATTGTTTCGAAGGTTCGCTTTTTGGCACAGCCAGAATTTTACGTAAGGTAAGTGCATTGGCGTGGTAGGAGCTTTCCTACTGTGCGTAGTCGAGGTCCAAAATAACTTCTCGGTTTTATTGTGAGGCTTTAACGTCTGGTGGGTATGTAAATAACACTTGCTTTAGGGCTTGCTGCTTATGTTGATTCGAGAGTTTTTAGTTATATTTTTGACGGATGTTTTGACTTTTACGACGTCTGTTGTGTATGCCGCATTATTTGTGGGGATCATAAATTATTTTGTGCCGCTAGAGGGGACGTTGCTTAAAGTAGTAGCGGGCTCTGTTTTTGCTGTTTTTTTCTATGTGGATTATCGATATTGCTCTCCAACCATGATAGCTATTTTTCTGGGGCGTCCTATAGATTTCAAGAGTCAATCAATGAAGGTGATATATTTTGGGGTTTTTTCCGGGGCAGCATACGTTTCGGCTATTTTAGTATTCGCAATTATTGATGTGGTCGCTCTGAGCGAGTTAGAGTTTTTATTGGTTTGTGGGGTGGTATTTTTTTTCGTTTTTTGTGTGATTTTGTTTTATGTTAAGTGGTTGCGTCGTGATATTTGTGAATGATTTTAATCCAGGTTGGATGATTGTTTTGCTGTTGTATTATTTCTGATGTTGTCAATGGAGATTGCATTGGACAAAATTTCTAATGCCAATGCAGGTCTTCCTATTTGTGTATAGGCTCTTTCATAGTTGATTGGATCGCGATTGAATAGCTCAAAGGTTCCGGGTTTTCGGACTTTTCTTAGCAGTCCGTAAGCAGATAGGGCTAAATCAATTTCGTAATAAACGTTGTCTCCGGTGTGCGTGCTTTTGACTATTTTACGATAAGCATTTCGGACAGGTCCTATTGTTTCCGGTGCGTTTGGACCTCGATATATGTTTATCATTCCTTCATAAATATTGTTTGTACCGTGTGCGATATACAAAAGACTTATCGGTGCTGTCAGGCCTTTCGACGATGCGAATCTCGTGGTGCCGACATGAATTTGTGCAAAACCAGCCAAGATACCAGTGCCATTTTTTCCATAAAAAAGTGCTTTAGCCAATAACTCGGCATACTCCTCCTTAATCTCTTGCAGCCCTTGCCTCGCACTGATCAATCCCTCGTCAACAGCCTTGATTACCCCATTGGCATAAGAAGAAACCATCGAACTGAATTTGAGCTGCAGGAAACTATCGAAAAGCTGCGGAGCACCAATCGAGCAGCCAAACGCCACGAGGTCCGATGCTGCTTTCTTCACATCATGGATATCGCAACGGTCCTCATTCATCCCCGCTTCCCCAATGGCTATACGCACTGGTGCCGGCCTGAATGTGCGTCCAGCTGATGTCCCGATAACGAATGGAAACCAGTTCCTGGGGCTCGGCGTCATTCAAGTGAATGCTGTGGGGAACTTGCAGGGTGATGTGTGCAATTCGGGCCCCGGTCAGGCGTATTGAATAATATTTATCCTGCCCGCCGGTGGCTGAGGTTCTGTAAAAGAAAATCGTGCATTCCACTTCTTCGCGCTCATGCAGGGCGCTGGCCAGAAGAGGCGAAGATTTATCGATGTTTTTGGTGATCATGATCGGCATGTGCAGGCCGCGGTCGCCGGAAACACCGCCGTCACCCGTGATCATGTTGTGCGAATAAGCCAGGATCATGATTTCGTCTTCATGACCCAACTGACATTTGCTTCCGATTGAACTGACACCGGAACAACCAGCGGAAATCAAACCTTGCCGTTTGCCGGTAATGCTCATGTAACCGTGACTCGCCATGCGTGTTTTCCATTGGAAGGTCGGTAGGTGTATTCGAGCGTACCGATCTGCGTATGGGAGAACAGGCGATATCCATTGAGGATTGTTTGATTCGGAGGCTTCCTACAAAAGCATTCGAATTGATGAAGTGATTTTTCCGAGGAGGTTGCGTTGCCGTGAGTTCCGTGAGGGCTTCGCACGGACGGATCATTTGAGTTTATCCGCAGCGGCTGTTTGGACTGGCGGGGACGCGAGGAACTACCATCACCATCGGTGTCTGAAGTTTCACAGGAAATTTTCCGCCAGGAAGGAGCGACGTATGCACGGTTCACGCACGATCATTGCTGCATTGACAGGCTTTGCCCTGATTTGTGGGTCGGTAGCCGCGGTGGCTGACCCGGGTAACGGCAAGGGTCAGGGAAACGCCAAGGGAAACCCGCAAAATGCCCAGGACCATGGCAACCCGGGCGGTCACGGAGGCAAGGGTAAAAAGTCCGGTGGCGTTTGGAGCAACGGCCCAAGTATCAATCGGGCCAGCGTTTTGGGAATTGTCGGTGGCTATCGCGACTATTGGACCCCCGGCCCCGCATTGCCACCGGGCATTCAAAAGAACCTTGCCCGTGGCAAGCCACTTCCACCTGGCATTGCCAAAAAACTTGATGGCCGCTTGATTGGTCAATTGCCTCGCTATGAGGGGTACGAATGGCAGCAGGCGGGTACGGACTTGATTCTGGTCGCGCTGGCGACTGGGCTCATTTATGAAGTGCTCAACGGTGCTTTTGATTGAGAACGCAACGCAAATACGCAGTTTGAGTGGCCGTCTGTCGCCGACGCTTGAACTGCCGGGGGGTTAACGCGTCATACCCCACGCGAAATCAACCTTCGGAAGCCATCATGCTTTTAAACAAAAAGAGTCTCGCCGCTGCCCTGTCCTGTGCCCTGATGCTCGCGGCTGCCCCGTTGCTGCCTGCCGAGCTGTCCATTATCAACGCTGCCGTGGCCAAGGAAGGTGGTGGCCATGGAGGCGGTAACGGTGGTGGGCATGGCGGCGGAAATGGCGGTGGAAACGGCGGCGGCAACGGCGGTGGGCATGGCACAGGGGATGGCGGTGGTCGCGGCGATTCCGATCACTCCGGCCCTTCTGCCAGCAGCGGTCATGGCAAAGGACTGGACAGCGATCATGTCGGCAAGGCCGTACGCGACCACGGCATCAGCGGAAATCACTTCGGCAGTGAGCGCAACGACGACAAAGGCCACGGCACCGCGACCTCAGGCATTGCCCATTCCAAAAGTACCCATGGCCTGGACAAGGCCAGGGCCATTTCCGCCACGACCCCTGGCGATCACAACGTCAAGGGCTTGAGCAAGACCGGTGTGTCGGGTGTTAAAAAGACACATTGATCAGGTGCTGTTGAATCACCCGTATACGCGTTCTGCGATGTGTTCCGGATGAACAGGGCAGGCCATGAAAAACCCGCGATGCAGCGGGTTTTTTATTGCCTGCGATTCAATCATTGCGAGGGCGGTGTTTCGAACCCGCGTTGCTCGATCACCCCGAACACATCCCGCACATCCTGAAGCAGTATCCGGGCGATGTTGGTAACGGTGTTGATGTCGTTTTCGGCGTAGTCGGGGAGGCTGGTGCAGGCCATCAGGTCGAGGTAGTGGAGGACGGCATTGAGGCGTTCGGCGACGCAGTTGTGCAGTTCGCGGATGGGGGCCTGGTTGTCGATCAGGAGGACGGGGTAGTCGGTGGCGATTTGCTTCATGGGGATGAAGCGGCGAGGCGGAAGTGGATTGATCATTGGGATTCCTTAGCTCAAGTGACAAGTTGGCCACCGTTTGCTGCGAAACAAATGAGGTGGCAGCCATGCGCGGGTTCGCAGACCGAGGAGCTAAGACTCGGCAGGCCCGAAAGCCTCCCACGCACAGCCGCCATAAAACAGGACACAGGCGAAAATGCCGCGTCGTATTTTGACGATTGTGGACTTAGCACGCCAGGGCTGCGAAACCCTGTCGCCGAGCAATGTCGGCGATGGGCCCACTCTAAGCAGCGACTTTTGATGCAGCAACCGGCCTGTAGGACGCCAATTGAGTCGTTTAGACCAAGCTTGCCACCGAGTCTTGCAACTCGACTCCAATAGAACCGGGCACTGCGTCCTGTCCTAGGAAATCAGCCAAATCGGACTACACCGGTATCGCAACCCAGGCGAGGTCAGCGCCCCTCATCACAAAGCGATAATTCCTACGTATTTTACAGACACCAAAATCCAACGTTCGTCGGATGTCATCCAGCTATCCGCGCATTCGCCTGCCCGTTCCGGCACGGCTGCTAAGCTTCGTCGTTGCAGTGCCCGAGCCCGGTTTGCGGTTCTGGTTGCACCTGTATTCACGGAGTACGACTTCCAATTCTGTCGGCAACCTGCACGGAGGCAGGCGATGGTGATCAAGCACAAGGTCGAGTCGAGTGTGGGCGATGTGCCCGATGCGCTCGATGGCGATGAAATGGAGCGGGTGCTGGCCGCGTTGCTGGCCAGTCCGCTGTTTGCCAAGTCCAGGCGAATGGGCAGTCTGTTGCGTTTTCTGGTCGAACACGACCTGCAATCCACCCCTGTACCGTTGACCGAGCACGCCATCGGCATTGCGGTGTTTCGCCGTGATCCTGCGGTGTATTGCACCGGCGACGATCCGGTGGTGCGCGTGCAGGTGGGGCGCCTGCGTCGAAAACTGGCGGCGCATTACGCAGGCCTTGGCCGCCAGGACTCGGTACAACTGAGCATTCCGCCCGGTTGTTATCGTCTGGCGTATCAGCGGCTGCGGCCCAGAGGGGCTGGCAATCACCCACCGGTGCTGCAAATCCAGCCGTTTGTTTGCATCACGGGTGACGACGACGGCTTTGCGCAAGGGTTATGCGAGGAGTTGAGTTGCCGCTTGTTCGAGTCTTTCGAACAGGAGCGTAGTGGGGCCGGCCATGTGTTGCTGCGGGTGCCGCGCAGCAGCCTGAAAGCCCCGGAGGTCGGACGCGCCGCACGCTTGAGCTTTTGCCTGGAGGGCAGTGTGCGGGTCGAACCGGCACGGGTCCGCGCGTCGCTACGGCTGGTGGAAGTGGCGCAAGGGCGCATTCGCTGGTCGGCGCAATTCGACCGCAATCAGCCTTATGGCATTGCCACCCAGGAGGACTTGGCGGAGTCGATCTGCCGGTCGCTGACCAGCTATTTCGCCAAGGGCGGCATCGACGAGTAAGTGGGGCAACCGCGAGGTTGCCCCGATGTCACCGATTACACGGTTTTCCACTGACCGCCTTCGTAAAGGCGACCTGCGGTGTTATCGAACGTCAGGTCGATTTCGATCGCCTTGGAGCGTGAGGTACTGAACATGGTGCTGGTCTGTACGTTCTGTTCGAACCACACCAGGATGGTTTCGACGGGGGTCAGTACGGTATTGCCGGTGACCACCTGGTCCACGGCCACGTAAATGGGGGTGCTGACCTGGTTGCCATCAATGCCGGTGGACAACTGGTTGATGCCCGGATGGATCGGTGCGTAGTTGTTTACAAAGGTCATGGAAACGTCCGGCCCACCTGTTACAGCAGGGCTGAGCAGGCCGTGTTCATCCAGTGTCGAGGTTTGCCCCAGGCCGATGTTGACGATATTGGTCGAGACCCTGACCTGCACGTTCTCCTTGAACACGTTGGAGGCGAACAGCTGGTATTGCGGTGTCCAGCTGAATTCGTTGTTACTCAGGTAAGCGACATAGGACTGCCAGACGACGTTGTAGTCCGCATTGCCGACTTTCTTGGCGAAGCACAGTTTGTAGCCGGACTTCTTGAGCAGGGTCAGATCGCCCGGGGCGATTTCGATCGTGACGGTTTTTTGCACGGCCGCCAGGGACGATCTCAGGACCCGGCCGTAATCCGATGATTTGAGTTGCGTGGCACCCATGATCGATTTGACGGCATCTTGCACATCATTGTGTAGCTGCTGGCTGCGTTGGCTCACAGCGATTGATTTGCTCATGGTTTCCCTCTTCCTTGGTGGTGTGTAGGTCAATCAGTCAGCGGTGGGCTTCAGGCCGGTCGCTCATTGACGGCTTCACTTTAGGAAAAGGGCGCGGCGGGGCTAAGTGTCTTGGTGTTACAGACGGGTATCGCAGGGGTATCAAACAGTGGCGCAGCGGGGCGACCCGGGGCCGCCCCTGTATGACCTCAGGCGGCCTGCGCGTCGGCCCAGACGAAGCTCCAACTGGTGCGCTTGCCCTTGGCAATCTCGATCAGCTTGTTCTCATACACCGTGTGATTGACCAGGCCGGTGTAGGTAAGGGTTCGGGCCGAGTTATTGCCGGTCACTTCGCCCGGCTTGCCGCCCGACTCGACCATGGCCTTCTTCATATCGGCTTCCGACGGGGCGCTGCTCTGGTTTTTTTCCACTTTGACGAAACTCATGATGTCACCTCTTCCGTGATGGGGATCGGTGCAGGCCGCAGGACCCGTTGTCCCGGACTTTGCGCCGAAGGCCTTACTGTATGGGCCTGCCCGACGGTGCAGAAGTGACAAGCACGGCGTTGAGGTAACAGCTGCGAAACAGCGTGATGCAGTCAAGTGTCGGTGAGGTATCCAAATCCGTAGGAGCCAGGCTGGCCGGCGAAGGCGTTGTCGCTGGCGCCGCATGACGTTAGGCCGCTTTCGCGGGCAAGCCTCGCTCTTACAAGCGCCACCATTTCGTGGGCGTGCCCAATCCGTAGGAGCCAGGCTTGCCGGCGAAGGCGTTTTCATTGGCGCCGCACGACGTCAGGCCGCCTTCGCGGGCAAGCCTCGCTCCTACAAGCGAAGGCGTTTTCATTGGCGCCGCACGACGACAGGCCGCCTTCGCGGGCAAGCCTCGCTCCTACAAGCGAAGGCGTATTCAATGGCGCCGCACGACGTAAGGTCGCCTCAGCGGGCAAGTCGGATCGCTGCACCGCTTGCTGCTGCAGTGCCGCGAAACACCGCGATTTCGAGGACATCATCCGATCCGTAGGAGCCAGGCTTGCCGGCGAAGGCGTTTTTATGGACGCCACACGACGTCAGACCGCCTTCGCGGGCAAGCCTCGCTCCTACAAGCGAAGGCGTTTTCATTGGTGCCGCACGACGTAAGGTCGCCTCAGCGGGCAAGTCGGATCGCCGCACCGCTTGCTACTGCAGTGCCGCGAAACACCGCGATTTCGAGGACATCATCCGACCCGTAGGAGCCAGGCTTGCCGGCGAAGGCGTTTTTTATAGCGTCGTATGACGTGAGGCCGCCTTCGCGGGCAAGCCTCGCTCCTACAAGCGAAGGCGTTTTCATTAGCGCTGCATGATGCAAGACCGCTTTCGCGGGCAAGTCGGATCGTTGCAGCGCTCGATCCTGCAGCCAGGCACATTCATAGCTACCATTCATTTAATCGATATCCATCATTAAAGAATGCAAGTTCTGTTTTTCTGTCATCGGAGGAGGATAGCGTCATAGCTTTCTCGCCATTGAAGGAATCTGAGCGATGAGAATTTCGACCCTGCTGGCTGTAGCTGCCCTGTTGACCGGTGGTCTTGCCGCCACTGTTCCGGCCATTGCGGCCGATCCGTCCTGCCATTTCCTGCCGATCACTGACAGCACCGCCCGCTTGCAGCAGGCGCAGTCGGTGGCGGTGCTTTACAGCGAGAACACCCTCGAAACCCAGCAATACCTTGAGCAGTACCACGCCGTGGCGGTGAAGGGTGCGAAGAATCCTGAAATGGATCCGCAAATCAGCCGCGCCTTCGTCGACAGTTCCGATCCGCAGCGGGCGATCAACGCATTGATGGATTCGTTACAGAAACAATTTGCTTCGGTGACCGTTTACGACAGCCTCGATGCGGCGGTGCAGGCGCATCCCGATGTAGTGGTGATGCTCGATACCTACAGCCGCCTGGTGTCCAAGCGCAACAACCAGGTCGAAGCCCGCTTCATGGCCAAGTTCTATGACGCGAACCTGCAATACATCGGCCAGGCCGAAGGCTCGCGCGCCGAGCAGATGCCGTCGGTGTGGGTGCATGGCAAGGCCGCACCGCAGATTGCCGCGCAAATCGACCGGCAGACCGAACTGCAGATCGACGCGTTGAAGCAGTTTGATGCATCGCTCAAGGCACTGGTGACCGTGGGCCACGGCGAGCGGGTCGCAACCAATTGACGCAACCCGCGTGATCAGCCGTTTACGCCACTCGCAGCCACAACGACACACACAAGCCGCGGCGAGCCCGGGCATCGGTAAAGTCCAGCCCAACCCGCGCCCCGGCCCGATCCACGATGGCCTTGACGATGGAAAGCCCCAGCCCGGATCCCGATTCACCGGTGCCCAGGCAGCGATAGAAGGGGTCGAACACCCGCAGTTGCTCTTCGGCAGGAATGCCCGGCCCCGAGTCCTTGACCTGCAACAGCGCCTCACCCTTGTCCATCACCAGCGACAGGTCGATCCGCCCACCCGGCGGGGTATAGCGAATGGCGTTATCGACCAGGTTCTTCACCACCGCCGTCAGGTCGATGTCGTTCATGAGCACCTGCGCGTCCTGATCGATTTCCACGCCTATATCCAGTTGCTTGCTTTCAGCCAGCGGCAGCAGATCCTCCAGCACATGGCGATAGACGGCACGCACGGACGCCGTCGAGGCCGTGTGCCCGGCGTTCGATTGCACCTTGGCCAGCGTCAACAGCTGGTCGATGAGCTTCCTGCCACGTTCGATGCCCCGGCGTAGCGGCAGCAGGCGTTCACGGGCCGGCGCGGACATTTCGCTGGCCGCCAGGCGCTCGGCTTGCAGCGACAGGGCGGTCAGCGGCGAGCGCAGCTCGTGAGCGGCATCGGCGACGAAGCGGCGCTGGGTTTCCATCGATTGGGCCACGCGTGTCAGCAATCGATTGATCGCTACCACGAAGGGCCGCACTTCCATGGGCAGGTGACGCTCGTCGATGGCCGACAGGTCTTGTTCATCGCGCCGGTCTATATCCGAGCTGAGCGTGGCAATCGGACGAAACAGCTTGCGCACCAGATCGCCCACCACCAGCAGCAATACCGGCAGCAACACCAGAAACGGCAGAACACTGCGCAAGGCGCTGGCCCGTGCGTCCTCGTCGCGGGCGCCGATTTCCTGGGCGACGGCGATGCGCTCGCCTTGCGCGGTGGTCTTGACCAGCACGCGAAACGCTTCGCCGGCCACAGGCACGGTCGACAGCCCATCGGGCAGGGTGGTGGGGAAGGGCAGCGGGGTGCCGGCATCGTCTTCGCCCGATGCCTTGCTGCCATCGGCCAGGTATTGCAGGACGATTCTGGACTCGTCGTCCTCTTCAGGGGCGTTTTCGGGGTAGCTGAGTGTCATGTGCTGGCGGTCGAACAGCCGGGCGATCTGGCGCAGGGTGTCATCCTGCATTTCGTGGGCCTCGTCGAACGCCGACACGTAGGCGAACACGCCGGCCACGACCGCGACAATCAGGATGGCCGTCGAGAGGGCCAGCGACAGCCTGAACTGGACCGATTCGCTCAGGCGTTTTTTGAAACCATCCATCCCATTCCCCTGACATTCTTGATGACATGGCTGCCCAGTTTGCGGCGCAGCGCATGGATCAGAAATTCCACGGCGTTGCTTTCCACCTCATTGCCCCAGCCGTACAGGCGGTCTTCGAGTTCGCTGCGCGAAAGGATCGCACCGGGGCGAATCATCAGGGCCTGCAGCAAGGCGAACTCGCGGCTGGAGAGCAGGACCGCAGGGGTTTGTTCGGTGCTGGCCTCTTTGGAAATCAGGTCCAGGCTAACGATGCCATTGTCGAGCCGCGACAGCGCGTTGCCACTGTGGCGACGCAGCACGGCGCGCATGCGCGCCAGCAACTCCGACATTTCGAAGGGTTTGAGCAGGTAATCGTCGGCGCCGCCATCCAGACCGCGCAGCCGGTCCTCGAGCGTGTCCCGGGCAGTGATGATGAGCAGGGGTACGGGGTTGTTTTGCCCGCGGATGCTGTCCAGGACCTGCAGGCCGTCCTTGCCGGGCAGGCCCAGGTCCAGCAGCACCAGATCGTAGTGCTGGTTCTGCAAGGCGGCCAGGGCGAGCATGCCGTTCTGCACCCAGTCGGCGGCGTAGCTCGCATCCTTGAGGGCACCCTGGATCGCGTCGCCGATCATCGGGTCATCTTCGACCAACAGTATCCGCATGTCCGGCTCCGAAAAAATGAGGCGCGAGGGTGGTGGCCGTCGCGCCTGTATTGAAGCATCTGTGTACGGATTTGTCCGCCGTCGCATCCATGCACCGGGCGACGGCGCGACGGGGTCAGCCTTTCATCGAATCGAAGGCCTTGAGCAGGTCATCCATGCTGGCCTTGCAGTCGGCCTGGACCGGGCTGCCCTTGCGCAGGGCGGACAGTGCGCGGTCGATGGCCTTGTCCACGACATGCCAGTCGGCCGCGGCGCGGGGCTTGATACCGGCTTCGGCTTCGTCCCAGGAGGTTTCCAGGTCCTTGATCCGGGTTTTGGCCCCGGCCAGGTCATTTTTGTCCACCAGGCCGGCGACGTCGGCGGCGATGTTGCGGAACGCCGACAGATCACCCAGCTTCGAACCGGCGGTAGCCTGGCTGCTGGCTGCGCTCGACGTGGCGCCTGCATTGGGTTTGTCGGCAGGCTTGGAACAACCGGCGGCAATGCTGAGCAGGGCAATCGAGGTGACGATGGCGATGTGGCGAATGGCGTTGTGGAAATAGCGCATGACGATTCCTTGAGTGGCTTTTGAATGGATTACTGGGTGACTTGCTTGCGGTTGCCGACGCTGATTTGCGCAACGCTCACCAGGATGACGATGACGCACAGGAACAGCGCGCTGGTCCAGGTGGCACCCATGCCCAGGCCACCGTAGGTCTTGGCCTGGGTCAGCAGGTCGCCCAGGGAGGCGCCGAAAGGACGGGTCAGGATGTAGGCGATCCAGAATGTCAGCACCACGTTGCCGCCCAGGCGCCAGGCGACCAGGGTGGCGGCAATCAACGCACCGAAGATCACGGCGCCGAGGGTGAAGCCCAGGCCCAGTGCCTCGGTGGCAAGATCGCCGGCGGCGGTGCCGAGGGCAAAGGTGCAGAGCACGGTCGCCCAATAGAACAATTCGCGCCGTGGCGTGACGATTTCGCGGATGGACAGGTTGTGCTCGACCCGGTACCAGACCAGGAAATTGACCGCCAGCAGTATCGAAAAGACCACCGTGCTGGTGTAGAGACTGACGTCCAGCATGTCGGTGAGGATGTCGGTGATTTGCGTGCCGACGATGCTCACCAGGACCACGGTGAGCCAGTAGATCCACGGGGTGTAGGCTTTGGTGCGCATTTGGCATGTCAGGGCGATCGCCAGCAGGACGGCCATGCCGATGCTGGTCCAGCCTGCGCCGAAACCGGCGTCCACGGCGAGGAAGTCGGCCCCGGTTTCACCCACCGTGGTGGACATGATCTTGATGACCCAGAAGGACAGTGTCACTTCGGGCACCTTGTTGAGCCAGCCGGCTGTAGTGGGGTTCATCTCGGTCGTTCTCCTTTTCAGCGCCGTTATGTGCGCAGGAGAAAGGCTACCGGGTGAAACTTAGCCGGGACTGAGGGATGGCAAACCCGGCAATCAGGTGTGCATCAGCGCGATCGCAAACGAGACCACGACCATGCAGGCAAATGCGAAATTGATATTCATGAAGTTTCCATCCAATACATGAGCGACGGTGCCATTCTGAACAGGCCGTCGGCAAATGAATAATTCGGCTTCATGATTTGAAAGATCGAAACAATTGATATCGGGCGGTTTGTGTTTGTGTTGCAGCTTGGATAATCTCGCGCAAAGGCGCAAATTCATGCAAAACCATGCATAAAAACAGGCGATACCATGCACGACCAGCACACGCAAACCGAACTCCCGCAACTGCGTCGACAGAAAATTCTCCTGATCCTGGAGCGCGACGGCAAGGTCATGGCCTCCGGGTTGAGCCAGCACTTCGCCGTGTCCGAAGACACCATTCGCCGGGATCTGGCGGAACTGGCCGAGGCAGGCCTGGTGCAGCGGGTCCATGGCGGGGCGCTGCCGCGACCCAGGGACACCGGCAAGGATTACTTCACCCGTATCGGCGAGACCGATGAAGTGAAAACACAACTGGCGCAACGGGCGGCCACGCGGGTCGAGAACGGGCAGATCGTGCTGTTCGACTCCGGTACCACGACCTTGCAGATTGCGCGGTCGTTGCCGTCGGACATTCGCATCACGGCGGTGACCGCATCGCCCATGACGGCCATTGCCTTGTCCGAATACAAAGGCATCAAGGTGATTCTGGCGGGCGGCCAACTCAACCCGGCGACGCAATCGGCCGGCGGCCATGAAACCCTGCGTTTGCTCGCGAGCATCAAGGCTGATCTGTTGTTCACCGGCGTTTGCGCGATTCACCCGCAAATCGGCATCAGCTCCCTGCATTTTGATGAAGTGCCGGTGAAACAGGCGATGCTCGACAGTGCGGCCCAGGTGATCGCCGTCACTACGGCGGACAAACTGGGCGCGGTGGAGCCGTTCGTGGTCGCTCCCTGTTCGCGCCTGCACACACTGATCACCGAACGCCATGTGGCCTCGGGCAATATCGACGATTACCGTGCACTGGGAATCGAGGTGGTGCAGGTGAACGCCTGAGCCGGCGCCCTGCATTCCAGACCCGCATTCATATCTGCTAGCCTTCGCTTCTTTGCCCGACGCGCATCCCGGCCCGTCGGGCGCTGCCATCGAGACCCCAGCATGCCAATGTCAACACTCGACCCTCTGGATATGGACATCGTCCGCGAACTGCAGGAGGACGGTCGCCGCGCCTTTCGCGAAGTCGCCCGCAATTTGTCGGTGCCCGAGGCCACCGTACGCACGCGGGTCAAGCGTATGCAGGACCAGGGCATTTTGCAGATCCTGGCGTTCACCAACCCGGCCAAGCTCGGCGATGCGAAACTGGCGCTGTTGTTCGTGAATGTCGGCCCTCAGGATCACGAGCGGGTGGTCGACACCCTCGGGCGCTGGTCGGAAGTCAGTTACCTGTCCACCACCATGGGCACCGCCGATATCTGCGTGCAGGTGCTGTGCCGTGACAACGACGCACTGTGGCGCCTCAAACAACGCATTCGCGCACTGCCCGGGGTCGAGGAAGTGCGGATGATGCAAGAGGTCAAGGTGCACAAGATCCGTTTCACCATTCCGGGGGCTGACCTGGAGTTGTGAGGGGTGCAGTGATTGGTTGAACCCTCCAGATTGTTGGTGACTTCCCCCGACGCCATCGCTGGCAAGCCAGCTCCCACAATGACCGGGTCGGCTGCAAAATTCATGTACGCCACTAAACCTGTGGGAGCTGGCTTGCCAGCGATGGGGCCGTCAGATTCGGCCTCGATGCTCGTTGACGGTACGCATTAAGACCCTGCGATAAACGGTCTTGTTTCCCTCTTATCCATTTGCGACAACCCTTGCGCACCCCGTCGGCGCATTCGATCGCCTCTTCCTGCCCTGAAACCCTCATCCCTCAAGGCCTGCGTTCCTGAACGCGGTGTCGGTGTGTTCGCGCCATAAAAATGCATCGCGTATCTTGTAGCGACATAATCTGCGCAATGCGCAATTTCAAAGTAAAAAACAGATGCTAATGCGCAACAAAGGTGATTAATATTGACTCATCGCAAGTTGTCACAAAAAAATAGCGAATGAGGGTCAACGCCATGCACGAGAGCACCAACGACCACGCGTCGAACCAAGGCTTTGAAAAAACCATCCGCTGGTGGGATGGCGTTGCCATCACCCTCAGCTTGCCGGCAGCGCTGTTTGTCGGGCTGGGTTATTCCATGGGCGCCATCGGTGCCTGGGCGGCGGTGGCGCTCTGGGCCACCATCGCTGCGGTCGCTGCGCTGCATAACTGGGTGTATTCGGAAATGGGCGCGATGTTCAGTCACAAATCCGGCGGCATCGCGTTGTACGCCAACGAAGCCTGGAGCAAACGCTTCCCGGCACTGGGGCCGCTGGCGACTTACGCCTACTGGTTCGCCTGGGCCACGGCACCGGCGATCTGGGGGTTGGCGGTCTCGCAGATCCTCACCGAGCAGTTCTGGCCCAACGCGACCTATGTGCTGGACCTGGGCCTGATCCAGCTGGATCTGCCCAAGTTGATTGCCCTGGGCGTGGCGCTGCTGTCCTGGGCGCTGAGCATGATCGAACTGCGCTTCACCATGATCCTCATCACCCTGGCGGGCGTGCTGCTGATGATCCCGGTGGTGATCTTCGGCAGCGGCGCGTTCGCTTCGCATATGTGGAACACCTCGACCTTCACCTGGCGCATTCCCGGCGGGCTGGAAGGGTTGCGCACCGTCATGGCGTGGCTGTTCGTCATGGCCTGGTCGGCCTATGCGGTGGAAGCGGCGGCCTCGTTCATTCCCGAGTACCGCGACACCGTGCGTGATACCCGTAAAGCCTTGCGCGTTTCGGCCTTGATCCTGTTGCTGGTGTTCACCCTGACGCCGTTGGGACTGGCTGGCCTGCTGGGCGAACAGACCCTGGCCAACTCGCCCAACGGCTTCCTCCAGGCCGGCGCGCTGGCCCTGCTCGGCGGTGGCGCGGCCGCGATGACGCTGGTGTTGATCGCCGGCATTCTGGTGCTGTCGGTCATGGGCACCGCCGATGCGGCCCGCGCGCTTTACCAGAGTTCTTGCGATGGCCTGACTGTGCGCCAGTTCGGCGTCCTCAATCGTCAGGGTGTACCGGCCCGCGCGGTGACCGTGCAACTGGCGATCAACGTGGCGCTGGTGCTGTTTGTCGGCAATGCCCTGGCGGTGATCGTCGCCGGCAACGTCGGTTATGTATTGGCGCACTTGCTCGCGGTCGCCGGCTTCGTGGTGCTGCGCAAGGACCAACCGGATACGCCAAGGCCGATTCGCCTGCCGCGACGCTGGATCGCCATCGCCTCGGCCTTGGCGGTGTTCGACGGCTCGATCCTGATCGTCGGCATCACCAGTGCTTCGATCACCGGTTACGGCGGCTACAAGGAAGTCGGCATCGCCATCGCCGTCCTCGCCATCTCCCAGGTCATGTACCGACTGCGTCGGATGCAGGACCGCTCGCATCCGCAACCTGCGCATCCGTAACGCCGGCGCACCGGCAAGCCACCCACGCATAACAACGCAATAAAAAAAGGAACACCCAATGACTATCGACAATGGGTTTGGCCTCGCCTGGCCGAACCGTAGCCCCGTGGCCGTCTCCCTGACGTTCGATGTGGATGGCGAAGCCGGTTTTCTCGGCGACAGCCCGACGTTTGCACGCCGCCTGACCAGCCTGTCGGAAGGCCGCTTCAGTGTGAATCGCGGCGTGCCACGGATCCTCGAACTGCTGGCGCGGCACCAGATCAAGGCCTCGTTCTTCGTGCCGGGGCACACCGCCGAACACAACCCCTGGCTGGTCGAGCAACTGCTGGAGCTGGGCCACGAAGTCGGTCACCACGGCCATCTGCACCTGCGCAGCGACAAGGTCTCGGCGCAGGAACAGATCGATGAAATGGAGCGCGGGCTGGCCGCACTCGCCAATGCTGGCGCACCGAAACCGGCCGGTTATCGTTCGTCGTCCTGGGAGCTGACCCCGGAAACCTTCGAGCTGATCATCCGGCACGGCTTCAAGTACGACTCCAGCTGCATGGGCGATGACCGTCCCTACATCGAAACCTGGAACGGCCAGTCGATCGTCGAGCTGCCGGTGCACTGGTCGCTGGATGACTGGCCGATGTTCGGCTGGAGCATCGACAACGGCGGCAACTACACCCACCCGCGCACCCTGGTCGATGTGTGGCTGGCCGAGTACGAATCGGCGCGGCGCGACGGGCGCCACACCAGTTTCACCATGCACCCGGAAGTGATCGGCCGCGCGGCGCGCTTTGCGCAACTGGAGCGCTTTGTCGAGCGCCTGGTCAGCGATGGCGATGTCTGGTTCGCGCGACTGGATGAAGTGGCCGCACATGTGACGCCGTATCTGGAGAAAACAAGATGACTTACGTATTCCGCTCCACCGTGACCGATCCGCAGGGGCGTGGCCGCGAATTCGGCGAATGTCATGCGGCGCAAATCAAGGCCTCGGTGCAGGCCTATCGCGGGTTGTTCGAACGTCACGCCAGACAGTCCGTGGACCTGTTGCAACTGGGGGAACAGGCGCTGGCGCAAATCGAAGCCTTCGCGCCGCCCCTGCATGCGGAAATCCTCGGCATGGCCGCAGGGGCAGGGCTCGATGCCCGCGAGCTTGGCGCGATCAATGCGCGCACGGAGATCCTCGCGTACCTCGGCGCTCAATTGCGCGGTGAGTGTTCCACCGTCGTGCATCTCGACCCGGCCCTGCCGATGCCCATCACGGTGCAGACCTGGGACTGGTATTCGCAGTTCGCCGGGCAGTGGCTGGTCTGGGAGATCCCCCACGCCGACGGGCGTTTGACCACCACCGTGACCGAGTACGGCATCGTCGGCAAGATCGGTGTGAACAAGGGTGGCCTGGGCGTGCACTTCAACATCCTGCACCACCGTGCGGACGGCCAACGCATCGGCGTGCCGGTACACGTGGCCTCGCGCTGGATGCTCGACAGCCAGAGCGATATCAACGACGCGCTGCAATTGCTGGCGGCTACGGATTTCTCTGCCTCCAGCGTGCTCACAGTCGTCGCCGCCAAAGGAGGGGAAAGCAGTGCGGTCTCGGTCGAGCTTTACCCTGAAGGCCCGGCGTTCGTATTCCCGGGCGCCGACGGTCTGCTGGTGCACACCAATCACTTCCTCGATCCGCGTGCCGCACTCGGCGACACCGAGTGGCGTGTTTACCCCGACACCCTGTTGCGCCACGACACCCTGACCCGACGCCTGGCCAATCGCCGCGACCTTAGCGCCAGCAAGATCATCGCCGCGATGGACAGCCACCTGGGCAGCACCGGTGCCGTGTGCTGTCACCCGGACCCCAACAGCAGCGCCGACCAGTACCAGACCCTCGTCACCGTCGCCATCGACGTGCTCGCCGGCACCCTCCAAGCCTTGCCGGGTGGGCCTTGCGCCCGCTCTCACCGCTGATCAAGACAACCAGGAGATCAATCCAATGCTCAAACTCAAACGCATCGACAACATGGACATCCTCACCAATGACGTCCAGCGCCTGGTGGACTTCTACCACGGCACCCTGGGCCTGGGCTTCTTCCTGCCCTACGTGGCCGAAGAACGCTGGGCCGCCATCGAGATGGGCAACCTGACCCTGTATCTGTTCCACACCGAAAACCGCGCCCCGGTGGAGCGCCGTACCGCCGTGAACCTGGAAGACGCGCCGGGTTTCGACTCGTTTGCCTTCGAGGTGGAAAGCCTCGATGACGCCATGGCGCACCTTGAAGGCAAGGTCGAGTGGGTCACCGCCCGGCCCATCGAATGGCAGCACCCGAACGGGACTCACTACCGCTACCGCCCGATGTTCGATCCGGACGGCAACATGCTCTACATCACCGAACCGCACAAAGTCTGAAAACCGCACCCGGAGAACAACAAAAATGACCGTTTCCGTCTCGACCCGGCATGCCCGTGTCGCACCGCAGAACGTACTGGACCTGGCGCCTGAAGCGCAGAAATTCGCGGGCCGCGTGGCCCTGATCACCGGTGCCGGCCGGGGTGCCGGCCGCGCCCACGCGCGTTTGCTGGCCGCTCGCGGTGCCGCGGTGATCGTCAACGACATCGATCCGGATGTCGCCCAGGCCACCGCCGCCGACATCGTCGAAGCCGGCGGCAAGGCCATCGCCATCGCCTGCGACATCACCGTCAAGAGCAACGCCGAAAGTCTGATTGGCAAAGCCGTGGAGCACTTCGGCCAGCTCGACATCCTGGTGCACAACGCCGGGATGATGTACTCGCTCACAGGCCTTGAAGACACCGACGACGCCAACTTCAACCAGTTGCTGGCCATCAACGTTCACGCGCCCTTGTACCTGACCCGCGCCGCGCTGCCGGCCTTGCGCCAGAGCAAGGCGCCACGGGTGATCTTCATCAACTCGCAATGGGGCCAGGTGCCGGACGGCCATTCCTACGGCTACATGGTGTCGAAGACCGCGCAGCTGGGCCTGATGAAAACCATGGCCAAGGAGTTTGTGGGGCAGGGAATTCTGGTCAACGCCATCACCCCCGGCGCCATCCTGACGCGCATGGTTCCCGAGGAATACGTCGAAGGCGAGAAGGCCAACATCCCGCTGGGGCGCCTGGTGCACCCCGAGGAAATCGCTGCCGCCGTGGCGTTTCTGGCCAGTGATGAAGCGGCCTTCGTCAGCGGCCAGGTGCTGGCGGTGAACGGCGGTGCGCTGGTTGTCGGTATCTGAGTTTCAGCCTGATCGAGGATAAGAACATGAGTGTGAAAATGACCCAGCGCCAACGTGCCGAAGCCGCCATGCGCCGCCAGTGGTTCCCCGTGGCGCGCAGCGTCGACCTGCAAACCCCGCAATCGGCCACGCTGCTCGGCGAGCGGCTGGTGGTGTACCGCACCGAGTCGGGCCAGGCCGTGGTACAGGACGCCCGTTGCCCCCATCGCGGTGCGGATTTTGCGCTCGGCAAAGTGCACGGCGAGAGCATTGCCTGCCCGTATCACGGCTGGCGCTTTTCGGCCGAGAACGGCCAGTGCAACCATGTGCCGTCGCTGGCCGATCAGTGCAAGATCCCGCCCCAGGCATCGATCAAGACTTACCCGGTGATCGAGCGCTTCGCCCATGTATGGACCGTGCTGGAAGACCCGGTGCAAGACCTGTACGACCCGCAGCAATGGCATGGCATCGACTTCCAGTGGCTGGCCGCCGAGCCCCTGCATTCGCCGACCGGCGTGGCGGTGGCCATCGAGAATTTCCGTGACGTGGCGCATTTTCCGTTCGTGCATTTCGTCTCCATGGGCCCGAGCCCGCACATCGTCGAACCGCTGAAGGTGCGTCGTGAGGGCCTGGACGTGATCATGGAGCGGCCGCTGGATGCCGGTGAAGGGGAGTGGGCCAACGACGGCGATTGCATGATGTTCTATCACTGCGCAGCGCCGGGCCTGGCCACCATCACCTACGACTACGAACGCCTGGGCAAGCGCATCGTCGCCGGTTTCCCGTCGCCGGTGGCCTATGACGAAGTGAAGATCTTCTGGGGCGTGGCCAATGCCGTTGACTTCAAGGGCGCCGACCTCGAGGAAAACCTGCGCATCGAAGAGATGGTCTACCTGGAGGACATGCCGATTGCCGCCGGGATCTTCCCGCGGGAAATCGACTGGGACGGGGTGTACGTCGAGCACTCGGTGCCGGCGGATCTGTTCACCCTCAATTACCGTCGGGCGTTCCGCGAGTTCATGGAACGTGCAGTGCCCGAGGCTTCCAATGCCCAGGGGCAACGAGGCGTGGCATGAGCCGCGCGGGCGACAGCAGGGAAGTGCTGGTCAGCGGCATGCGCCTGGAGGCCGAGGGTGTAATGTCCCTCGAACTTCAGGCCCTGGGCGGTGAGCCGTTTGCACACTGGCAGGCGGGGGCGCACATCGATGTGCACCTGCCGTCGGGGATCGTTCGCCAGTATTCGTTGTGCGGCGATCCCGAGGACCTGCGCCATTTGCGCATCGCGGTGTTGCGTGAAGAAAAGGGCCGCGGTGGCTCGCGGGAAGTGCACGACAGCCTGCGGGTCGGTCAGGTCATCCGTATCGGCGAGCCGCGCAATGCCTTTGCCCTGGCACCGGCAACGTCCTATCAATTCGTTGCCGGCGGCATCGGTATCACACCGATTCTGCCGATGATTCTGGCGGCGGAGCGGGCCGGTGTGCCGTGGCATCTGGTGTATGGCGGTCGTTCGCGGCGGTCGATGGCGTTTCTGGAGTTCTTCGTGCCGCGTGCCGGTGAACACGTGGAAATTCTCCCGGCCGACGAGTTCGGTCTGTTGGATCTGCAGCGCATTGCCGCGCGCAGTGCGGCGGGCGCCGAGACATACAGCTGCGGGCCGGGCGTGCTGCTTGACGCCTTGACCGCGCGCTTCGCCGAGCAGGAGCTGCAAGGGCGTCTGCACCTGGAACGCTTTGCCGCCGCGCCCCTCGCGGCGACAGCGGGCGAGGGTGATCTGACGGTCATTCTGGCGCGCAGCGGTCGGGAAATTGCCGTGCCTTCCCACTGTTCGATCATGGCGGCCTTGCGCGAGCACGGCGTCGATGTGCCGTCGTCCTGCGAGCAGGGTGTGTGCGGCATGTGCGAAACCCGGGTGCTCGACGGTGAAATTGATCACCGCGACATGCTGCTCACCGACAGCGAGCGGGCGCGCAACAACCTGATGATGGTCTGCGTGTCCCGGGCGAAATCGGCCAGGCTGACGCTGGACCTATAATCACATTTCGTTCTCCTGTGGGAGCGAGCCTGCTCGCGATTGCGGTGTGTCATTCAACAAACATGTTGCCTGATACATCGCCATCGCGAGCAGGCTCGCTCCCACAGTGTTCCGGGGTGTTTACAAACCACGTGAACGCCACAAAACCTTGTGAGAGCGAGCCTGCTCGCGATCGCGGCGAATCAAACGACATCTTTGTTGAATGACACGCCGCCATCGCGGGCAAGCCCGCTCCCACAGTGTCCGGGGTGTTTACAACGCACGTGAACGCCACAAAACCTGTGGGAGCTGGCTTGCCAGCGATGGCGTCCTGACTGACGCTGAAGGAGTCATTTAACAAGACATCAAGTCAGTTGCTCCCACAGGTATGTGCGTCACTTCAACCAAGGAAACCTTCGCTCATGCTTTCCCTCTGCATTCTCGAAACCGATCATCTGCGACCCGAACTGGTCGATGAGTTTCACGGTTACGGCTACCTGTTCCAGCGATTGTTCGAACGTCAGCCGATCCCGGTGCGTTGCAGTGTGTTCAATGTGGTCGACGGCCACTATCCAGCCGATACGCAAACATTCGATGCTTATTTGATTACGGGCAGCAAAGCCGATGCCTTTGGCGATGCGCCGTGGATCGAGGTGCTGCGCAGTTACCTGCTGCAACGCTACCAGGCCGGTGACATGCTGCTGGGGATCTGCTTCGGCCACCAGATCCTGGCCCTGGTGCTGGGCGGTGAGTGTGGCCGTTCGGATCGAGGCTGGGGGCTGGGTGTGCATCACTATCAGTTGCTTGAGCACAAGCCGTGGATGACACCGACGCGGGACGGGTTCGATTTGCTGGTGTCGCACCAGGATCAGGTCAGCGTCTTGCCGAAAGGGGCACAACTGCTGGCGTCGAGTCCGTTCTGTCCGCTGGCGGCTTATCAGGTGGGCAAGCAGGTGCTGTGCTTCCAGGGGCATCCGGAGTTTGTCGAACCGTATGCGCAGGCGCTGCTGGATTTGCGCAGGGAGGTCTACGGGGAGGATCTGTATGGCCAGGCCACGGCCAGTTTCCGTCAGGGCAATGACGGTGCATTGATTGCGCAGTGGATGTTGCAGTTCGTGACCTGGTCCTAATCCTTTGGCCGATCGTTCCCACGCTCTGCGTGGGAATGCCTCAATGAACGCTCTGCGTTCGGCATTGGACTCTGGGACGCGGAGCGTCCCCGGCTGCATTCCCACGCGGAGCGTGGGAACGATCAAAACCCCAATTCCTGTAGGAGCGAGCATGCTCGCGATGGTGGACGCTACACCGCGGGGTATCAGGTGCCCCGCGTTATCGTTGACGTCCATCGCGAGCATGCTCGCTCCTACAGGTCAGGTCAGGTCAGGTCAGAGCTTGATCCAGGTCGCCTTGAGCTCCGTGTATTTGTCCAGTGCGTGCAGCGACTTGTCTCTCCCGTTCCCCGATTGCTTGAAACCGCCAAACGGGGCGGTCATGTCGCCGCCGTCGTACTGATTGACCCACACGCTGCCGGCACACAAGGCTTTGGCCGTGAGGTGGGCCCTGGACAGGTCGGCGGTCCAGACGCCGGCGGCCAGGCCGAAGGGGCTGTCGTTGGCGATCTGGATGGCCTCATCTGGCGTGTCGAAGGTGATCACCGACAACACCGGGCCGAAGATTTCCTCCTGTGCGATGGTCATGGCGTTATCGACACCGTCGAATATCGTCGGTTGCACGAACACGCCGCCGCTGTCTTCCATGACCCGTTGTCCGCCGCACACCAGTGCCGCGCCTTGATCATGCCCGGCCTGTATGTAGCCCAGCACCGTTTCCAGTTGCTGGTTATCGACCAAAGCGCCGACCCGTGTCGCCGGGTCCAGCGGATGCCCCGGTTGCCACTGGCCCAAGGCCTCGACCAGCAGCGGCATGAAGCGATCCTTGATCGAGCGCTCGATCAGCAGGCGTGAGCCCGCCGTGCACACTTCGCCCTGATTGAACGCGATGGCGCTGGCAGCGGCTTCGGCGGCTGCCTTGAGGTCGGGTGCGTCGGCAAACACGATGTGCGGGCTCTTGCCGCCGGCCTCCAGCCATACCCGCTTCATGTTGGATTGGCCGGCATACACCATCAGTTGTTTGGCGATCCGTGTGGAACCGGTGAACACCAGCGTGTCGACGTCCATGTGCAAGGCCAGGGCCTTGCCGGCGGTATGCCCCAGGCCCGGCAGCACGTTGAGCACACCCTTGGGCAGGCCGGCCTCAAGGGCCAGTTGCGCCAGGCGAATGGCGGTCAACGGTGACTTTTCCGAAGGCTTGAGGATCACCGAATTACCCGCCGCCAAAGCCGGGCCGAGTTTCCAGCAGGCCATCAGCAGCGGGAAATTCCACGGCACGATGGCCGCGACCACGCCAATCGGTTCGCGCGTCACCAGCCCAAGCTGATCATGGGCGGTGGCGGCGATTTCGTCGTAGACCTTGTCGATGGCCTCGCCATACCAGCGGATCGCCCGTGCGGCACCGGGTATGTCGACCGTCAGCGCATCGCTGATCGGCTTGCCCATGTCGAGGGTCTCCAGCAGTGCCAGCTCCTCGGCGTGCTCCTCCATCAGCGCGGCCAGGCCAAGCAAGACCGCCTTGCGCTCGGCCGGTGCCCGGCGCGACCAGGTGCCCGCTTCGAACACCTGCCGTGCGCTGCGCACCGCAAGGTCGGCATCGGCCTCGTCGCAACTGGCGATCTGGCCCAGCACACGCCCGTCGATGGGGCTGATGCATTCAAACGTCGCGCCGCTTGCCGCATCGCGATACTCGCCATCGATGAAGGCCTGCGTCGCCGGCGACAGGCGGGCAGCGCGTTGTTCCCATTCATTGCGGGTGGCAATGGTCATGTTGCGTTCCTCCTCAATGAATGACTCAGCGCAGGCGCTCAAGCATCTGGTAGTACCACATGCCGGCGGCCAGCATCGGGTTGCCGAGCAGGTCGCCCATGGGCACGCGGATGTGCTGGCACGCGGCGAAGGTGTCGAACTGCTGGAGCTGGCCGGTGATCGCGCGGCCCATGATTTCGCCCATGATGTGGGTGGTGGCGATGCCGTGTCCGGAGTAACCCTGGCAATACCAGACGTTGTCCGAGAGCTTGCCCAGTTGCGGGATGCGGTTGATCACGATGCCCATGGCGCAACTCCACTGGTAATCGATGGCCACACCCTTGAGCGCCGGGAACGTCTGCTCGATGCACGGGCGCAGTTCGGCGGCGATGTCGCGCGAGTCCTTGCCGCTGTAGTTGGCGCCGCCACCGAACAGCAGGCGTCCGTCGGCGGTCAGGCGGTAGTAGTCGAGCACGAAGCGGCAGTCATAGACCGCGAGGTCTTCGGGGTTGATCTGTTTCGCCAGGTCGCCCAGCGGGGCGGTGGTGACGATGCCGCCCATGGCCGGGAAAATCTTGCCCTTGAGCTGGCCCGGTTCCAGTTTGTGATAGACGTCGCCCGCCAGCAGCACCTGATTGGCGTCGCCGCCAGCGGATGATTGCGATGCACGGCCAGCACCAGCGGATCGCTACCGAGCACCCGGCGAATCAACCGTGCATCCTCAAGCAACTGCG
>NZ_JBNNVQ010000079.1:0-27290 GCF_050280625.1 Pseudomonas sp. NPDC089569 | reverse complement strand
GAACACGGGATGGCGGTGCGTTTGTGGGTCGATGATCTGCGCGCCTTCGAGCGCATGTGTCCCGCTAGAATAGCGGGACCGTTGACGACAAAGGGACAAGGTTATCATGCGCACACTAAATCGCCTGTTGCTGGCTGGGTTGTTTGCAATCATGCCGCTGGCCGTCATGGCCGCGGACGATGCACCATCGCCGGAACCTGAAGTCACCATTCGCACGGAAGGCGACAATACGATCAAGGAGTACCGTCAAAATGGGTTTCTTTACGCCATTCAGGTGACTCCAAAGATCGGCAAGCCGTATTTTCTGGTGCGCGCCGATGGATCGGACGGTAATTTCATCCGCTCGGATCAGCCGGATATGCTGATTCCGTCGTGGAAGATCTTCGAGTGGAAATAGTTTCTTAACCTCAATTGGCGCTGGCCTGACTGCGGCGCCCGTACTGGCAGTTAAAACATGTCTGTGTTCACCCCCCTGGCTCGGCCTGAGCTGGAAACCTTTCTCGCCCCTTATGGCCTCGGCCGCCTGCTTGATTTCCAGGGGATTGCCGCCGGTAGTGAAAACACCAATTTCTTTATCAGCCTGGAGCAGGGCGAATTTGTCCTGACGCTGGTCGAGCGTGGTCCGGTCCAGGAAATGCCATTCTTCATTGAATTGCTCGACGTGCTGCATGCAGCCGACCTGCCGGTGCCTTACGCCTTGCGCACCACCGATGGCATCGCTTTGCGCGAACTGGCCGGCAAGCCTGCCCTGCTGCAACCGCGCCTGGCCGGCAAGCACATCAAGCAGGCCAATGCGCAGCATTGCGCGCAGGTCGGCGAGTTGCTGGCGCATCTGCACCTGGCGACCCAGGCGAACATGATCAAGCGCAAGACCGATCGTGGCCTGGACTGGATGCTGGAAGAGGGCGGGCAGTTCCTCTCCCATCTGGAAGCCGGGCAGAAAGACCTGCTGCAACGGGCGCTGGGCGAAATCGCACAGCAGAAAGAGAGAATTCTGGCGCTGCCTCGGGCCAACATCCACGCTGACCTGTTCCGCGATAACGCGATGTTCGAAGGCACGCACCTGACCGGGTTGATCGATTTCTACAACGCCTGTTCCGGGCCGATGCTCTACGACGTCGCGATTGCCTTGAATGACTGGTGCTCCGACGACGAAGGTCAGATCGACGGGCCACGGGCGCGGGCCCTGCTGGGCGCTTATGCCGCGCTGCGCCCTTTCACCGCCGCCGAAGCGGAGCTGTGGTCGACCATGCTGCGGGTGGCCTGTGTTCGCTTCTGGTTGTCCCGATTGATCGCGGCAGAGTCATTTGCCGGGCAGGATGTGTTGATTCACGATCCGATGGAGTTCCAGTTGCGCCTGGCGCAGCGCCAGACCGTCAACACGCCATTGCCGTTTGCCCTCTAAAAGCATCGCGAGCAGGCACGCTCCCACAAGGATCACTGATTTCCTGTGGGAGCGAGCCTGCTCGCGATGGGGGCGACGCCGATGCTGGAGTTATAGCGACTCCAGGCACCCCGCCAGATCATTACCCAGCTTCTCCAACACCTGCTCATAACCCTGTGCGGTCGCCGGCGTGTAGCCGCCCAGCGCATCCAGCTCCGCCAGTTTCACCGGCAGGCCGGCCACCAGGGTTTCGGCCAGGCGTGGGCGCAGCGGTGGTTCGCTGAACACGCACGTCTTGCCGACTTCCTGCAGCCGCGCGCGCATCGCCGCGACATGCTGGGCGCCGGGCTGTACTTCGGCAGCGACGCTGAACACGCCGGCATGCTTGAGGCCGTAGGCATCTTCAAAATAATCAAAGGCTTCGTGGAACACGAAGTAAGGTTTGCCTTCGACACCGGCCAGGCGCTTCTTCAAGCGCACATCGAGCGCATCGAGACGCTCGTCGAACGTCTTGACGTTGCTCTGATAGCGCGCGGCATTGGCAGGATCGGCCGCGCTGAGGTCGGCGGCCATTTTTTCAGCAATCACCCGGGCGTTGACCGGCGACAGCCACAAATGCGCGTCCAGGCTGCCCGGACGGTGATCGTGATCATGTTCGCCGGCTTCTTCGGCGTGTGAGTGGGAGTCCTCGGCGAAACGGCGCAGTTTCATGCCAGGCAAGTCCTGTACGGCGACGCTGGGCAGCGTACGACCGCTCAACACACGCGGCAGGAAACCTTCCATGTCTGGGCCGATCCAGTACACCAGATCCACCGACTGTACCTTGCGCACGTCGGAAGGGCGCAAGGCATAGTTATGGGGCGAGGCCCCCGGTGGCAGCAAAACCTCCGGAATGGCCACGCCGTCCTGCACGGCAGCGGCGATCAACTGCAATGGCTTGATGCTGGTAAGGACTTTGACTTCGGCTTGCGCCGGACCGATCAGCAGAAAACTTGCGAAAAGTGCGGCAGAAATAGAAAAAAGTCGGGACACGATGACCACTCGAAGAGGCAAGAACGGGTAACATAATAACGTCTCTCTCAAAACTCGTCGCCGCCCATGCTTAAAACACCGATAGCCAGCCGTCCCCACGACCACTCTCATTGCGTCCATTCCGCTCTGTCTGAGGCCGATGCCCTGTGCGAGCGTCAGGGCCTGCGCCTGACTGCGCTGCGCCGGCGAGTGCTGGAGTTGGTTTGGCAAAGCCACAAGCCGTTGGGCGCCTACGACATTCTGGCGGTGCTCAGCGAGCAGGATGGCCGCCGCGCCGCGCCACCGACGGTGTACCGAGCCCTGGACTTCCTCCTGGAAAACGGCCTCGTCCACCGGATCTCCTCACTTAACGCCTTTATCGGTTGCAATCATCCGGAGCACGCGCATCAGGGGCAGTTCCTGATCTGCCGCGACTGCCACGCCGCCATTGAACTGGAACAGAAATCCATCAGCGACGCGATCATCGCCAGCGCCGCGGAAGTCGGGTTTGTCGTCGAAGGCCAGACCGTCGAAGTGATCGGTCAATGCTCGGGTTGCCAGGGGGCCAGATGAGCAACGCACTGATCCGCCTCGAGCAGGTTGCTGTCACGTTTGCCGGGCAAAGTGTGCTGGATAACATCGAACTGAGCGTTGAGCCGGGGCAGATTGTGACCCTGATCGGCCCCAATGGCGCCGGCAAGACCACCCTGGTGCGCGCCGTGCTCGGTCTGTTGAAGCCCGACAGTGGCACTGTCTGGCGCAAGCCGAAGCTGCGGGTCGGCTACATGCCGCAAAAGCTGCATGTCGATCCGACGCTGCCGCTCTCGGTGCTGCGCTTTCTGCGTCTGGTGCCGGGTGTGGATCGAGCGATGGCCCTGGCCGCACTCAAGGAAGTCGGCGCCGAACAGGTGATCGACAGTCCGGTGCAAAGTGTTTCGGGCGGTGAAATGCAACGTGTTCTGCTGGCCCGCGCCCTGTTGCGCGAGCCTGAGCTGCTGGTGCTCGACGAGCCGGTACAAGGCGTCGACGTGGCCGGTCAGGCCGAACTCTACAGCCTGATCACCCGCCTGCGGGACCGTCACGGCTGCGGCGTACTGATGGTCTCCCACGACCTGCACCTGGTCATGAGCACCACCGACCAGGTGGTTTGCCTCAATCGCCATGTCTGCTGCTCCGGCCATCCCGAGCACGTCAGCGGCGATCCTGCCTTCGTCGAGCTGTTCGGAAAAAACGCCCAAAGTCTGGCGATTTATCACCACCATCACGACCATGCCCACGATTTGCACGGCTTGGTGGTCAAGGCGCCCGCGTTGGGCCATACCCATGTTCATGGAGATAACTGCAAGCATGGCTGATTTTCTGCTCTACGCCCTGCTTGCAGGTCTGGCTCTGGCAGTCGTCGCGGGCCCGTTGGGCTCCTTCGTGGTGTGGCGACGCATGGCCTATTTCGGCGACACGCTGTCCCACGCGGCGTTGCTGGGTGTGGCATTGGGCTTCCTGCTGGATATCAGCCCCACCATTGCGGTCACCGTAGGCTGTCTGTTGTTGGCGGTATTGCTGGTGACATTGCAACAGCGCCAACCGCTGGCATCCGACACATTGTTGGGAATTCTCGCACCGAGCACCCTCTCGCTGGGCCTGGTGGTACTAAGCTTCATGCACGAAGTACGGATCGACCTGATGGCCTATCTGTTCGGCGACCTGTTGGCGATCAGCCCCACCGATCTGGCCTGGATACTCGGTGGCAGCGCGGCCGTCCTGGTGTTGCTGGTGACGATGTGGCGACCTTTGCTGGCCATCACCGTGCATGAAGAGCTGGCCAGGGTCGAAGGCTTGCCCGTGGCGGGGCTGCGCATGGCGTTGATGTTGCTGATTGCCGTGGTCATCGCCGTGGCGATGAAAATCGTCGGTGTACTGCTGATTACTTCGTTGCTGATCATCCCGGCGGCTGCGGCACAACGTCACGCCCGCTCACCGGAACAGATGGCACTGGGCGCGAGCCTTTTGGGCATACTCGCCGTGTGCGGCGGTTTGGCGCTGTCCTGGTTCAAGGACACGCCGGCCGGCCCGTCGATTGTTGTGACGGCCGCCGCACTGTTTCTGCTGAGTTTTGTTCTGCCCCGTCGAGGGGTGTAGACTTGCTCGTTTTTTGCGCATTTAGAGAGTCGCAGGAATGAAGGCATTCCCCTCCCGTTATCTGCTCCTTGTCGCATTTTCCGTGCTGCTGGGCGCTTGCCAAAGCACGCCACCGGCAGCCCCTGAAGCTTCGGCTGAGCGAGCCACGGCCATTGCTCAATTTGAGCAAAGTCTGGCCAGCAGCGAGCTGGCCACTGCCGAAGATCAACTGGCTGCGTTACAGGCGCAAACGCCAAACGATCCATCACTGGAGCAATACCAGCGGCAACTGGCCGAAGCCTATTTGAAGCGCAGCCAGATCGTGCTGCAAAAAGGTGATGTGAATGCCGCCGCCACCGCCCTGGCCCGCGCGCGCGCCCTGATGCCCAAGGCTCCGGCGCTGACCGGTGGGGTCAACGGTTCCATTGCTCAAGCGCGCAAGGCTGAACTGGAAAAAGCCGAAGCTGCTCTCAAGGCTGCCGAAGCCCAGCCAAAGCCCAAAGTCATCGATCCGACGGCGCAAAGCACCACCGTGGCGCTGAATATCAACGATATGGGCAAACTGCGCCGTCAACTGGATGCGATCGCCGCCGATGTGGTGAATTTCCAGTGCGATGTGAGCATTCAGGCGCCGCGCACCGACGACTACCCGTGGCTGGCCAACCTGCTGACCAAACGGGTGAAGAAGCTCGATCCGCAATTTGACCTCAAGCTGGAGCGGCAGATTCTGCGCAGCGTCCCGGCGCAGATGGTGCTCAGCCCTCGTAAATCCTGAAAAGCTTCGCGGGCAAGCCTCGCTCCTACGGGTTGATGATTTGCCCGTAGGAGCGAGGCTTGCCCGCGAAAGCGTCCGCTCATTCAATAGAGATTCTCAGGCCGGAATCCCTTTGGCCTTCGCCTCCCGCTCCCAAATCCGATGCTGCCCCATCGCGGCAAAGAGTGCCTTGAACAACTTGGCATCCGTCCCGACGATCAGCCCGGCATCAACCTCCAGCTTCAACACGTCCAGCAACTGCTTCGCCTCGCCATGCAGCGCAATCGCTTTCAAATGTTTGTAGGCCTCCAGCAGGTAATGCAGGGCCACGCCATCAGTACTCAGTGCCTTGATCGACGCCGCGCCACCGGGCACAAATACCGCATCGAACGCCACTGAAGGCAAACCTTCCATCGACGCATCCACAGGCATCGACTTGCCCTTGGCGCTCGTCACCGGCGCGGACGTCGGGCCGAGCAACCTGGCGTGCGCTCCTTCAGCCTCCAGTGCCTTCTTCATTGCAACAATCGCCGCATCATCGACACCGTTTGCGGCCAGAATCGCGACTTTGCGGGTTTTGATACCTTCCGGCAGCAAATTGGCCTGGCTCAAGGTTGGCGAGCGCTCAAGCGAGATCTTCTGCACCTTGATCGTCCCGGCTTTCGGCACAGGCAAGCCGAGGTTCTGCGCGACGCGTCTGGCCAGCTCAAGATCGATGTTGGCCAGGATTTCATTGACCTGCCGCTCGCGAACCCAAGGGCGTTCAACCTTGCCCAGCTCGAAGCTGTAGGCCGAGATGATGTGCTCCTGTTCATGCGAACTCATGCTGTGGAAAAACAGGCGCGCTTGGGAAAAGTGGTCGCTGAACGATTCGCTGCGCTGGCGGATCTTGTTCGCATCAATACGTTCCGGGTAACTCTCGAAGCCGCCGTCCTGTGCAGAGGGCGGGGTTTGCTTCGGCCAGCCGCCGTCGACAGAGTTTGGCTCGTAAGAGGCGCGGCCCTTATCGATCGTGGTGCGATGCATCGCGTCCCGCTGCCCATTGTGCAGGGGCGAAATCGGACGGTTGATGGGAATCTCATGAAAATTCGGTCCACCGAGTCGGCTGATCTGCGTATCGGTGTAAGAAAACAGCCGGCCTTGCAGCAATGGGTCATTGGAGAAATCGATCCCCGGCACGACATGGCCAGGGCAGAACGCAACCTGCTCGGTTTCGGCAAAGAAGTTATCCGGGTTGCGGTTGAGCACCATTTTGCCCAGCGGCGTGATCGGCACGAGTTCTTCCGGGATGAGCTTGGTCGGGTCGAGGATGTCGAAGTCGAAGGCATGTTCGTTTTCTTCTTCCACCACCTGTACGCCGAGTTCCCATTCCGGGTAATCCCCGGTCTCGATGGCGTCCCAGAGGTCACGACGGTGGTAATCGGTGTCTTTTCCCGCAAGCTTTTGCGCTTCGTCCCACACCAGCGAACAGGTGCCAGCGGTAGGACGCCAGTGGAATTTGACGAAGCGCGACGTGCCTTCGGCGTTGATCATGCGAAAGGTGTGCACGCCGAAGCCTTGCATGCTGCGCAGGCTCTTGGGGATCGCCCGGTCGGACATGGCCCAGATCACCATGTGTGCGGATTCCGGTTGCAGCGAAACAAAGTCCCAAAAGGTATCGTGGGCCGAGCCGCCGGTAGGCATTTCGTTGTGTGGCTCGGGTTTTACCGCGTGTACGAAATCGGGAAACTTGATGGCGTCCTGGATGAAAAACACCGGCATGTTATTGCCCACCAGGTCGTAGTTACCTTCGTCGGTGAAGAACTTGACGGCGAATCCTCGTACATCGCGCACCGTATCGCCGGACCCGCGAGGGCCCTGCACGGTGGAGAAGCGCACGAACACGGGCGTCTTTTTGCCGGGGTCCTGCAGGAACCCCGCTTTGGTCAGCGCGCTATGGTTCTCGTAGGCCTGAAAGTAGCCATGGGCGCCGACACCACGTGCGTGGACGATGCGTTCGGGAATGCGTTCGTGGTCAAAGTGCGTGATCTTTTCACGCATGATGAAGTCTTCCAGCAACGACGGCCCCCGGGCCCCGGCTCTCAGCGTGTTCTGGTTGTCCGCCACCTTCACGCCTTGGTTGGTGCGCAAGGCCTGGCCGGTGGCGTCGCAGCGAAAGGTATCCAGGCTGTCGAGCTTGGCGTTGGTGTTGCTGCGGTCCAGGGTATCGGTCCCGGCAATGGCGCTCTTCGTGGCGGCAGGCTTTTTGGTGCTCATCAGGCAGACTCCTCAGGCATTTTTCGGGGTGCCTAAGTAGTGACTGGTGACCTGTTTGGCCGTTCCTTTTATCTGACCTTTGATCGCGTTATTGCCAAATCGCTGGTTGATTGCGAAATAAATGCTAAGAACCTCTATACGGACAGGCTAAAATGCGCGCCCGGCTAACCGCTGATCCTTTTTCAACGCGCCCCACAAGGTTCGCTACGTGATCGAGTTTCAAAATGTCCATAAAACCTACCGCGTTGCCGGTAGGGATATCCCCGCCCTGCATCCGACCAATCTGACGATTGAAAACGGTCAGGTCTTCGGCCTGATCGGCCATTCCGGTGCGGGAAAAAGTACCCTGCTGCGTCTGATCAATCGCCTGGAAGAAGCCAGCGGCGGCAAGATCATCGTCGATGGCGAAGAAATCACCGCGCTCGATGCCAACGGCCTGCGCCGTTTCCGCCAACAGGTCGGGATGATTTTCCAGCACTTCAACCTGCTGGCCTCCAAGACTGTGGCCGACAACGTTGCGTTGCCGCTGACCCTGGCCGGTGAGCTGTCGCGCAGTGAAATCGACCGTCGTGTTGCCGAATTGCTGGCCCGTGTCGGTTTGTCCGATCACGCCAACAAGTACCCGGCGCAATTGTCCGGTGGCCAGAAGCAGCGCGTCGGCATTGCCCGCGCCCTGTCGACCCAGCCGAAAATCCTGCTGTGCGATGAAGCCACCAGTGCCCTGGACCCGCAGACCACGGCGTCGGTCCTGCAATTGCTGGCCGAGATCAATCGCGAGCTGAAACTGACCATCGTATTGATCACCCATGAAATGGACGTGATCCGCCGGGTCTGCGACCAGGTCGGCGTGATGGACGCGGGCGTGATCGTCGAGCAAGGCCCGGTGGCCGAGGTGTTCCTGCACCCGAAACACCCGACCACCAAACGTTTCGTGCAGGAAGACGAGCACATCGACGAAAACGAACAGCACGACGACTTCGCTCACGTGCCTGGTCGCATCGTGCGTCTGACCTTCCAGGGCGAAGCGACCTACGCGCCGTTGCTGGGCACCGTCGCCCGCGAAACGGGTGTGGACTACAGCATCCTGGCCGGTCGTATCGACCGCATCAAAGACATCCCCTACGGGCAACTGACCCTGGCCGTGACCGGCGGTGACATGGAAGCGGCCTTCGCCCGCTTCACCGCAGCCGACGTCCACATGGAGGTGCTGCGCTAATGGAAGCCCTGACAAGTTTCTTCGCCAATATCGACTGGCTCGAAATCTGGCTCGCCACCGTCGACACCCTGCTGATGCTCGGCGGTTCGCTGTTGTTCACCGTGTTGCTGGGCCTGCCGTTGGGCGTGCTGCTGTTCCTGTGCAGCCCGCGCCAGTTGCTCGAAGCCAAAGGCGTTTACGCGATGTTGTCGCTGGTGGTGAACATCCTGCGTTCGCTGCCCTTCATCATTCTGCTGATCGTGATGATTCCGTTCACGGTACTGATCACCGGCACCTCGCTGGGTGTCGCCGGTGCAATCCCGCCGCTGGTGGTGGGTGCCACGCCGTTCTTCGCGCGACTGGTGGAAACCGCGCTGCGTGAAGTGGATCGCGGCATCATCGAAGCGACCCAGTCCATGGGCGCGACCACGCGACAAATCATCACCAATGCGTTGTTGCCCGAGGCCCGTCCGGGCATCTTCGCGGCGATTACGGTGACAGCCATTACACTGGTGTCCTACACGGCAATGGCCGGTGTGGTCGGTGCCGGTGGCTTGGGCGACCTGGCGATCCGTTTCGGTTACCAGCGTTTCCAGACTGACGTGATGGTGGTCACTGTGGTGTTGCTGCTGGTGCTGGTGCAGGTGCTGCAAACCTTCGGCGACAAACTGGTTGTGCACTTCTCGCGCAAATAAAGAATTTCAAGACATGAGCCGGCCATTCGCTGACGGGCGCCGAAACCAGGCACCGCAGCGGATACCACAAGGAGTTAGCTGAATGAAAAAACTACTGGTTGCCTTCGCTGCCGTTGCAGCGTTTTCCGCCCACGCCGCCGACACCCTGACCGTCGCGGCCACGCCTGTACCGCACGCCGAAATCCTCGAATTCGTGAAACCGGTTCTGGCCAAAGAAGGCGTGGACCTGAAGGTCAAGGTCTTCACCGACTACATCCAGCCAAACGTGCAAGTGGCGGAAAAGCGTCTGGACGCCAACTTCTTCCAGCACCAGCCGTACCTCGATGAGTTCAACAAAGCCAAGGGCACCAACCTGGTTTCGGTTGCCGGCGTACACCTGGAACCGCTGGGCGCTTACTCCAGCAAGTACAAGAAACTGGAAGAGCTGCCAGGCGGCGCCGCTGTGGTCATCCCCAACGATGCCACCAACGGCGGCCGCGCTCTGTTGCTGCTGGCCAAGGCCGGCGTGATCAAGTTGAAGGATTCGAACAACATCCTGTCGACCGTCAAAGACATCACCGAAAACAGCAAAGACCTGAAATTCCGTGAACTGGAAGCCGCGACCATCCCGCGCGTGCTGACCCAGGTCGACCTGGCGCTGATCAACACCAACTACGCCCTGGAAGCCAAACTCGACCCGGCCAAGGACGCACTGGTCATCGAAGGCAGCGACTCGCCTTACGTGAACATCCTCGTTGCCCGTCCGGACGACAAGGACAGCGAAGCGATGAAGAAACTGGTCGCGGCCCTGCACAGCCCGGAAGTGAAGGCATTCATTGTCGAGAAGTACAAAGGCGCGGTCGTGCCGGCGTTCTGATCGAGCAGCTGTAACCAAAAAGGGGCGCATTGAATGCGCCCCTTTTTTTTGGGCAAATGATTTTCGCTGGCTTGTAGGAGCGAGGCTTGCCCGCGAACAATTAACGAGCGCAGCGTATAAACGGTAAAAACGCGCCATCGCTGACCCCGCGGAATTATTTGCAGAAAGGACGGTTAAACAAGCCCTTCGTCTACCGCCTCTTGCATAGGGGTAGGGGGTATCCCTATCATGCGCTCCATATAGGTAGGGGGGGTATCCCATGGGTCATATCGCTGCGAACAAAGACGACCTGCTCAAGCGCGTAAAACGCATCGCCGGGCAAATCCAGGCCGTTGAGCGTGCGCTGGAATCGGATCACGATTGCGCTAAAACACTGCATCTGGTCGCGGCTACACGGGGCGCTATCAACGGCTTGATGGAAGAAATCATTGAAGATCACGCCAGAGAGCACGTAGCCAACCCGGCGCTCAGCGAAGAGGAACGCGCCAAGGGTGTCGAAGAGCTTCTTGAAGCCATTCGCCGTTACTCCAAGTGATGCCACGAGGTACAGGCTCATGAGCAGCACCAATCACGTACACGACCACGTCTTCCTCGGGTCCGCCCACGAAGAGAACGCCAAACGCACACTCTGGGTCGTGGCGCTCACCGTGGTGATGATGGTGGGCGAAATTGCCGCCGGCTACATCACCGGCTCCATGGCATTGCTTGCCGATGGCTTTCACATGGCAACCCATGCCGGCGCGCTGGGTATCGCGGCGGCGGCCTACGGGTACGCCAAGCGTCACGCCACAAGCAAACGCTACAGCTTCGGTACGGGCAAGGTCGGCGATTTGGGCGGGTTCGCATCGGCACTCATCCTGGGCATCGTCGCCCTGGCCATCGGCGTCGAGTCGGTGATGCGCCTGTTGCAGCCCACGCAGGTGGAATTCCAAACCGCGACGCTCATCGCGATTGTGGGGCTGATCGTCAACATCGTCAGCGCGCTGATGCTGGGCCACGGTCACAGTCATGGCCATGATCACGATCATCATGGTCATGACCACGCTCATCACGGGCACGACAACAATCTCAAGTCAGCTTATGTCCATGTCCTGGCGGACGCGCTGACCTCCGTCCTGGCCATTGCTGCACTGCTCGCCGGCCGTTATCTGGGCTGGGTCTGGCTCGACCCGGTCATGGGCATTGTCGGTGCGGTGGTCATCGCGCGTTGGTCGTGGAGCTTGATAGGAACGACCTCTGGCGTGTTGCTCGATCAAACCGATGAGCACGTGGCCGAAGAAATTCGCGAGCTGGTCGAGAAGCCGGGCGACGCCACCATCACCGACTTGCACGTCTGGCGGATCGGGCCAGAGGCGCATGCCGCGATCGTCAGCGTCCTCGGCAAAGCCACCGCCAACGCCGAAAGCATTCGTGAACGGCTCAAGCCTGTTCACGAAGTCAGCCACCTGACCGTCGAATTCCGAGCGGCCTGATGGCTCGGGCAAGGGGCTGTGGTTGAGTCCCTTGGCCACTCCATTTTTTGATTCGAGAATGCATGACCTTGAACAAACGTGAACTGGCGCGCATCGAGCGCTGTTTGATTGCAACACTCACCGAGGCCTGCGAAACGGCAAAAACCGAGATCGAAGGCTTTTGCTGGCTCACCCACACCGCCGACACGAACGCGTTTGTGCAAACCCTGAAGGTAACCTGGGTGTTCGACACCTTGGCCAACAAACAACTCGCCCAGACCAGCACGCGCAAGGCACGCGTCTTCGAACTGACGGCCACGGCACTCAACGAGGCAAACATCGACCTGCGCCCTTCGGACCACAGCGTACGGTTCGACTCCGAAGAAGAGTGCCAACGCAGCCATGGCGGTGATTGGTCTCGACGCCTGGCGCAATCGCGCGCGACAAGGCACTAAACATCATGGCCAAGGAAATCGAAAACCCCTGCATTTCACTCTGTCAGCTGAGCGGTGATTTGTGTGTGAGCTGCGGGCGAAGCAAGGAAGACATCAGGAAATGGAAGCGCATGAAACGGCCTGAAAAAATGGCCGCGGTGCAGCGGGCGAATTTGCGGTTGAAGGGATTGAATAAAGTACGTGGGTAGTGGGAGGAAGGCAGGTTGAACGACACCGCCACCCTGGGCCAAAAAGTGGGTTAGCCAGCGGGGGCTACCAAGAGCCATAAGGAATCCCGAATGTGTCGATGTAGGCTTGGGATTCCGGCTCCAGCGGTAACGCATATCGCCCTTCATTTTTTCCCTGAAAGGGGCCTTTTTTATTGATGGTACCCACTACCCGAGCGATTTCGACCGACTTCAGGCAGGGGCCGCCCAACCAGACTTTGGCAATACCACCGGGCGCCAAACCAATGCCGATATCGTCGCGGTAATCGGTGATCCATTTACCGTCAGCTCGGCAATAGGCCTTTTCCGGTTTGCGCATGATTTCCCGCGCGGATTCGGGAATGACGATATAGACCTCATAGGTTTGCGGTTCGACCAGGGATTGCCAGCGTACATAGATCAAGCGGGGCAAATCGGCCCCGGTTACGTACCTGCCCTTGCCGCTACCGCCGTTGCTGTCCCATCCTCGGGCATTGCCCCGATTGTTCGAAGGTGTTGCCACAGAGGCAATGCCACTTCCTGCTCTGCGAAACACTCGCTCGCGGATATCCACTACGTCGGCGGTTTCGATCCAGACTTCCATATAGGGGGGGGCCGAAAATGCGAGGAACCAGGGCAATTTATTATTGGGTGAAGCAGAGCTTTGTGCACACCCCATTAACATCAGTACGAAAAGCACGCCTGCGCAGGTTTTGATCAAGCCGGCAACGTTACTCATGAGGGTGCACCACGCGTTGGTTTTTTTCCGCTGGTCGATGGATGAAGGCGATATTCAAGTCGCTAGGTTCAGGTAGCCAATTGTGCCGGTGCATAGGTACTGAGGCAGAGAGGGACTTCAAGAGCAGGTAAAGCGAATCAGACATGGCCTACATGTGTCTCGGAAAGAAGGAAGATGTCTGTACTGGTTCTTACCTCGCAACTGTGTAGGGCACAGTATTTGGCCCAAGAAAAACCCCGATGGATAAGCGCACCCATCGGGGTTTTCTTTGTGATGGCAAAGCAAAGTGGGCTTTATCTCTTGGCGAGAATCGCCGCCATCTCCGGTTCATCCAGATGATCCAGTGCGCGCTCCACCATCAAATGCACCCCGTCCGCCATTCGGCTGAGCGCCAGGGCTACAGAGCGGCGCGAACCGTCCACATCGTCGGCGAGGTCGGCGGCGATGGCGCTGATCGACAGCAAATCTTCCGAGGCATTGGCTAGTAGTGCTTCGGTATTGATGTCCGGGCAGACGCTGAAGAGTTGGCCGTTGCGTTTCGCCGGTTTTTGCCCGGCAGGTGGGAAGTGATGGTCGAGGGCGCGCTCAGCAGCGTCGTGGAGTTTCTTTGAATTGAGGTTTTCGTACGGTGATGCCGGATCGGATTCTGGCGGGTTGGGCGTTACTTTGAACATGATTACAAACTCCCTACATGGAGCCGCTGCCGCATCGCTACTAAACGAGGGGTGGCGGCTGTACGCAGGTTAGTAGACCGGGGGAGTTTGCAAACCGGCGCGCCCGAAGGCGCCCTGCGCACAGCCACCATTAAGTCCAGGTATGAGCCTGACTAAGGGCAACGCTATGCACCGTACAAACAGCCCACGGGCTACTAAACCCGACCACTGATGGGCAGTGGCAGGGAAACGATAGAGTTGGGGGCCAAGGCGCACAAGCCGGCGGATTCTGGCGTAATCGTAGGCAATGACACAAGGCATTGTGGCTTTCACGAAGTAAAAGCGAGCGCAGTTAAACAAGGTTTGTTGGTTGGCGTTTAAAGGATGTGCGAAAGGCTGTGGCACATGATGAAAATGTTCAAAAAATCGCGGACCAATCCGACATCTTTTTAGGGTTGGCCGTCGGAAGCCCGCCGGTTAGCGTGGAATCTCCAACACCTCACGGAGATACACCATGCCCAAAGTCACCGACTCATTTGCCGGATCAGAAACCGAAAGCACTGCTCCGTACGTCTCCACGGATTCAAAGAAAGTACATCAAGCGGTCGACCGTGCCTTGGACTACTACCTAAAACCGCCTGCGCAGGTCATGGCGAGCACTCACCTGCCGAGTCCAATTTTCGTTGTTGCACCTGACGTCGACAACGAAACGTTATTGGTGCACGCCTGTGAGTCGCTGGCGTCGGCAAGCGTCATGGCGAGTGAGTTTGCCGGGCTGTTGGAGGGAACGCATCGCAACACGATGCTGGCCCTTCAGCAGGTCATCATGTTGGGGGAGCTTGCAGTAAATCGAGTGCTGGACAATGTTCATCCGCCGCAAAGTGCATGATTCCATTCCGATAATTTGCAGCTAAGGCATCAAGGTAATTCCAACCCGCCTGATGCCTTATGCAACTTACGCAGATGCTCCCCAATCTGCTTCACATTCGCCTCGCTCGCCGCGATCTCCGCCGCACGCTCCGGTTCAAGCAACGCCCGCACTTCCTTGTCCAGATCGCCACTCAGTGCCTGCAACTGTTTCTGGCGCAGGTTGCTTTCCGATTCCAGGCGTTTCCATTCCGCCGGTTGCGGCAAGCCGTAGCCGCTGCTGCCGAGCAGTTCGGCCGGGCGGCTGAGGAAGCCGCTGTTGGCGAGGATTTCCTGCAGGGTCTTGTTGGCCTTGTCCATGCCGCCGTTTTTCAGTTCGCGGGCACCGAGGTAGCGTTGTTTGACTTCGTCCTGGGCCAGCAGCAGTTGCCGGCGGTAGCTGGCCTGTTCCAGCAGCAGTAAGGCGGCGCTGGTGCGCAGGTCGGCCCGGTCGAACCATTGGCGGCGTTCCTGGGCGCTCAAGGCCAACCAGTCTTCGACGTTGTCCTGTTTGATCGGCAGTTGTTTTTTCAACACCTCGAACATGGCCTGGTAGCGATCGCGGAAGGAGTCGAAGCGGTAGCCCAGGCGCAGGGCTTCGCGCGGGTCGTCCAGTACGCTGGTGTCGGCCAGGCCGCGGCCCTTGAGCACTTCGAGCAGGCCGTTGGGCATGATGTTGTCCAGGCCCACCAGTTTCGGGTTGTTGGTGCCGCTGCGCAGCAATTTCAGGCCTTCTACCGCACAGTTGTTGGAGAGGAAGAAGTAGTTGCCGTCGTAGCTCCAGTGCATTTCGGCGGCATGTTCCACGACTTCTTCGATTTCGCTGCGCGACAGGTTCAGTGGCACCGAGGCCAGGCTGCGCAGTTCGGTCTTGGTGTATTCGTCGATCACCTGGGACAGCGGCAGGACGAACAGGCGTGAGGGGTATTTGCCCACCAGCCCGTCCCAGCTCGACAGTTGCACGTCGCCGACGAAGGCGCGGTAGGACAGCACCAGGTGCTGGTCCAGGTCCAGGCGACAGTCCGGCCCGCGTGGCCGGCCCGGTGCACAGATCACCAGGCGCAACATGCTGTGGCCCCAGCGGCTGACCCAGTTCTGGTTGGCTTCGGCCAGCAGGTAGTCGACGGCGTAGACGCGCTCCGGGTCGACCTGGCCCAGCGGTGTCTTGGCAAAGTCATTGCCGGCATTGAGGAAAGCGTAGGTTTTGCTGCATTCGTCCTTGGCGGCGGGGGCCCAGCCGAAGCGTTCCTTGTAGTAGCGGTACAGCGAAGGGCGGCGGCAGGCGTAGCTTGGGTCGAGGAGGAAGTACTCCATGTTGACCGCGACGAATTCCTTGGGGCTGCTCGTCTCGTAGAGGTCGGGGCTGCGCGCGATCTGGCGGTTGTACTGTTCGCGCTCGCCGCGACGGCCCACGTATTGCGGCCAGCCGGCGAGGTCGAGCAGGCGCGGGTCGTCGCTGAAGGTAAAGCGCCGGCCGGATTGACCGCGGCATTGATCGGGCAGGCCGACCAGGCCCGAGCTGTTGTCTTGCCGGGTGCAGCGTTGGATCAGTTTGCGCTCCGCCTCTGGCCACAGGCGTGAGCGGTCGTAAATGTGGGTCAGTTCGTGCAAGACCGTGGCGAGCATTTCGCGGCGCACGGTGCCATGGGGGCGATTGGTTTTCTGGGTGGCCGCGCTGCCGTCGGTGAGGCTGGCCAGCAGTTTGCGATTGAGGTCGAGTTCGGCGGAAACCGGTGAAGCCTGCCCGTAGGCATTAGTGGGCATGTCATCGGTCCAGCCGATGTCGATGCGGCGGTCTAGCTGCTCGATGAAGCTCGGCGGTAGCGCCTGCATGGCTTCATCGAGCAAGGCCTGGCTGGCTTGCTGTTGCGCGGGGCTCAGGCCTTCGGTCTTGAGCTGTAATTGAAGGCCGGCGTGGGCGCTGCTACCAAAAAGCAACAGCGCTCCGGCCAATAGCCAGGCTGCTGGGGACTTCACAGCGCGAGGATGGCTTCGGCCAGCACCTGGTCGCTGGCGTCGCGAGCTTCCGGTACGCGGGTGCGCAACAGGTCGATGGCGGCTTCCAGGTGTGCGCCGCGAATGTCGCCATTGGTGGCGACGAAGCTGGCAGCGTCGTCCTGGGCTTCGCGGACGATTTTCGAATCGCGGATCGAGGTGGTGGTGTCGGAAGTGAAATCAAGCGTGCGCTGGGTGGCACGAATGAGCATGTTACTGGTGGCAACCAGGGTATGGGCCTGGGCCATGTCGGCCAACAACAGCAGGCCGAGGGTGGCGGCAATCAGCGGGCTACGCATGGAACAACTCCGGAGGAACTATGAATGTTTATTGGACGAGAATCGCTTGTGCCAGTTCAAGGTCACCGGCATGAAGTTTTGGCTGGGTCTGGCGCAGATAACGCAGGGCCGACTCCAGTTGTGCGCCTCTCAGTTGGCCGTCACTGGCAATGAATGCCGCGGCGTCATCCCGGGCGGCGAGCAGTTTATGGTCGAAGGGGGCGGAGGTCACCATGCTTGAGGCATAACCGCTGGCCACGGTGCCTTGGGTCGAGACGTCGAAGGCATGGGCCGAAGCTGAGTAGCCAAGCACCAGCAAGGCTGGGGCGATCAACAGATTTGGACGAAAACGCATGAGACCCGACAGTTGAGGGCGAGTCCCAAGGCTAGCGTAATGCCCGGTCTAGAGCCAGTGCCGATGTGGGGCACCTGTCAGGTGAGCCCCACATTGGAACAAGGATTTAGATCGTCAGAATCGCCTGGGCCAGCTGTGCATCGCTTGCATTGAGCTGTGGCGCCTGGTGGCGAATGTAGTCGAGTGCACTTTCCAGTCTCACGCCGCGGATGGCGCCTTCGCTGGCGACGAAGCTGGCGGCGTCGTCACGTGCGGCGAGCACGATCTTGTTGTCCTTGAATGAAGAAGAAACGACGTCGGTAGTCGCGTCGGACGTGGCCTTGAGTGCGTTGACGACAGCGTCTGTGGTGACGATGAAGCTGGTGGCGTGGGCGTTGGCAGCCACGGCAAGCAGGGCTGCAGTGCTGAGCAAACGAAGACGGGACATGGGGTAACTCCTTTGAGACAGCCGATTAAAAAGTGGCGCATTGTCTGATGAGACAGACATTGGACATTCTTTGTTCGCCGCGTTCTGCATCGATAGTAGGCCTTGGCATGGCCTGGCGACAATCTGACCGTTCCAGCGGTCTGGCGGACAAGTACTTGAATGCTAACTGTATAGGTACTGTTTGTGCTTATTAAAACTGTACTGCTTGGGGTTTTTCAGCCCTCTGAAACGACAAAGCCCGTCGTGTTTTCCACGACGGGCTTTGTTTGTTCAATTCGGGTTGCTGGCGGTGGACCCTTCAGGTCGAGCCAGCGACGCTAACTTAGCGCCAGAACGGCTTGCTCAGCTCTTCGTAGCGCTGTGCTTCGCTGATACCGGCGTCAGCCAGCAGACGCGAATCCAGGCGAGCCAGTTGGTGGCGGCTGGAGATGCGGCGCTGCCACAGCATCAGGTTGGCGATAACGCGCAGAGGCAGGGAGCCTTGAGTTTTTGCAGCAGTGTCTTGAAAGAACAGATCGGAACTGAGTGTACGTTCCATGGTGGTCATCCTTCCGCTTGTGGCGGGATTAGGTAGTGGTTTAACTGGTGCCCATGATCCTCTTGTTTGCCTAGTCTCTGTAGATACAGTTCATCTGTATTGTGAGGGCTCAGTTAACTGTTTATAGGGGGTGTACTGGTCAAATTTGAGGCAACTGTACCTATCCGCACTATAGTGGTGCGTTTTTTGAGATTTGATCGAGGGGTGTGGTGGTTTGTCGCAGAAAAAGACCGGTACAGCAGTACAGTTTTTGTCGGTATTTGCGAGAACGGTAGCAAGCTGACGAAACTGTGTTTGCGTCAGCTGCTATGTGTGTCGTTTAAACGGCGAGCATTTTTCCGGTTTCTTCCAGCCTGATGTGCCAGCTCAGGGCATCACGCAGGATGTGCGGAGTGTGTCCACCCAGTGCGCAAGCGGCGGTGAAGTAGTCGTTGAGTGCCTGGCGGTAGTCCGGATGCACACAGTTATCGATGATGGCGCGTGCGCGTTCGCGGGGCGCCAGGCCACGCAGATCGGCCAGCCCGATTTCGGTCACCAGGATGTCGACATCGTGTTCGGTATGGTCGACGTGGCTGACCATCGGCACAACGCTGGAGATTGCACCCCCCTTGGCGATCGACTTGGTCACGAAGATTGCCAGGTGTGCGTTGCGGGCGAAGTCACCGGAGCCGCCAATGCCGTTCATCATCCGCGTGCCGCAGACGTGGGTGGAGTTCACGTTGCCATAGATGTCGAACTCAAGCGCCGTATTGATGCCGATGATGCCGAGGCGACGCACCACTTCAGGATGGTTGGAAATCTCCTGCGGGCGCAGCACCAGTTTGTCCTTGTAACGCTCCAGGTTGCCGAATACATCGGCATTGCGGCGGCTCGACAGGGTGATCGAACTGCCCGAGGCAAAACTCAGCTTGCCGGCATCGATCAGGTCGAAGGTGGAGTCTTGCAGGACCTCGGAGTACATCGTCAGGTCTTCGAAGGGCGAGTCGATCAGGCCGCACATGACCGAGTTGGCAATGGTGCCGATCCCGGCCTGCAGCGGACCGAGCTTGTTGGTCATGCGCCCGGCGTCCACTTCCTGTTTGAAGAAACCGATCAAGTGGTCGGCGATGGCCTGGGTTTCGGCGTCGGGCGCCAGCACGGTGGACGGCGAGTCGGGCTGGTTGGTGATGACGATCGCAACGATTTTTTCCGGCGGAATCGGGATGGCGGTGCTGCCAATGCGATCATCGGCCTTGACCAGTGGAATTGGCGTGCGGGTTGGACGATAGGTCGGGATGTAGATGTCGTGCAGGCCTTCGAGGTTCGGGTTGTGCGCCAGGTTGATCTCGACAATCACATGTTTGGCGAAAATCGCGAAGCTGGCCGAGTTACCCACGGACGTGGTTGGCACGATGTGGCCTTGCTCGGTGATGGCCACGGCTTCGATGACCGCGATGTCCGGCAGCTTCAGTTGCTGGTTGCGCAGTTGTTCGACGGTTTCGGAGAGGTGCTGGTCGATGAACATCACATCCCCGGCGTTGATCGCCTTGCGCAGGGTGCTGTCCACCTGGAACGGCATGCGTCGTGACAGGACGCCGGCTTCGGTGAGCTGTTTGTCGAGGTCGTTGCCCAGGCTGGCGCCGGTCATCAGGCTGATTTTCAGCGGTGCAACCTTGGCCCGTTCGGCCAGCGCGTGGGGGACGGCTTTGGCTTCGCCGGCGCGGGTGAAGCCGCTCATGCCGACGGTCATGCCGTCCTCAATCAGGGCGGCAGCCTCGTCGGCGCTCATCACTTTATCCAACAACGAAGACAGGCGAATACGGTCACGGTACATGAATTGTTATCTCGGGAAGCGGGTAGCTGGATGCTCAGTCTATTGAATTTCGCGGCCACGTGTCCCGCTACCAAGGTCGCAAAAGAGCCGTCTATTTCGGGGCTTTCAAGCAAAACACCGTTACCGGAACTGTAATAAAGAGAGGGGCTGTCGGACGATTTGCACAAATAAAAACGCCCCGACAAGTCGGGGCGTTTTTATTTGGCCGGGAGGATTACTCGACAGCTTTGACCATGTCTTCGATGACTTTCTTCGCGTCCCCGAACACCATCATAGTCTTGTCCAGATAGAACAGTTCGTTGTCCAGACCGGCGTAGCCGCTGGCCATCGAACGCTTGTTGACGATGATGGTCTTGGCCTTGAATGCCTCAAGGATCGGCATGCCGGCAATCGGCGATTTCGGGTCGTTTTTCGCGGCCGGGTTGACCACGTCGTTGGCGCCCAACACCAGCACCACGTCGGCCTGGCCGAACTCGGAGTTGATGTCTTCCATCTCGAACACCTGGTCGTACGGCACTTCGGCCTCGGCCAGCAATACGTTCATGTGCCCTGGCATACGACCGGCGACCGGGTGGATCGCGTACTTCACGGTAACGCCGTGATGAGTCAGCTTCTCGGTCAGCTCCTTCAGTGCATGCTGTGCCCGAGCAACGGCCAGGCCGTAACCAGGAACGATGATCACGGTGTCGGCGTTGGTCAGCAGGAAGGTTGCGTCGTCAGCCGAGCCGGACTTCACCGGGCGTGCTTCTTTAGAACCAGCAGGGCCTGCGTCTGCGGTGTTGCCGAAGCCACCCAGCAGTACGTTGAAGAAGGAGCGGTTCATCGCCTTGCACATGATGTACGAGAGGATGGCACCGGACGAACCCACCAGGGAGCCGGCGATGATCAGCATCGAGTTGTTCAGCGAGAAGCCGATACCCGCCGCCGCCCAGCCGGAATAGCTGTTGAGCATCGACACCACGACCGGCATGTCGGCGCCGCCGATCGGGATGATGATCAGCACGCCCATCACGAACGCCAGCGCCAGCATCAGCACGAAAGCCGCGAGGTTGCCGGTCAGCATGAAGGTCACGCCAAGCGCTACGGTGGCCAGGCCAAGCACAGCATTGAGTTTGTGCTGTCCGGCAAACTGTACCGGTGCGCCCTGGAACAGGCGGAACTTGTATTTGCCAGCCAGTTTGCCGAAGGCAATGACAGAGCCGGAGAAGGTGATCGCACCGATGGCCGCGCCAAGGAACAGTTCCAGGCGGTTACCGGTCGGGATCTCGTCGCCGAGTTGCTTGACGATGCCCAGCGACTGAGGCTCGACCACCGCAGCCACGGCGATGAACACCGCCGCCAGGCCGATCATGCTGTGCATGAAGGCGACCAGTTCGGGCATTTTGGTCATTTCGACGCGTTTGGCCATGATCGAACCGGCAGTACCGCCGATCAGCAGGCCGACGATCACGTAGACGATACCGTCATGGGCCAATTCGGCACCGAGCTTGTAGATCAGGCCAACGGTGGTGAGAATCGCCAGGCCCATGCCGAGCATGCCGAACAGGTTGCCACGACGCGACGTAGTGGGGTGCGAGAGGCCCTTGAGCGCCTGGATGAAGCAGACCGAGGCGATCAAATACAGGGAAGTAACCAGGTTCATGCTCATGCTTGCTGCACCTCAGCCTTGATTGCTTCGGCCTTGGCTGCCGGAGCTTTTGCGGGTGCCGCTTTTTTCTTGAACATTTCCAGCATGCGACGGGTGACCAGGAAACCACCGAACACGTTGACGGCGGCCAGGGCCACGGCCAGGGTGCCCATGGTCTTGCCCAGCGGTGTCACGGTGAGGGCGGCGGCGAGCATGGCGCCGACGATCACGATGGCCGAGATGGCGTTGGTAACAGCCATCAAAGGGGTGTGCAGCGCAGGTGTCACGTTCCAGACCACGTGGTAGCCGACATAGATAGCCAGCACGAAGATGATCAGGTTGTAGATACCGTGAGAGATCAGCATGTCTTCCATTGTTTTTATCCTCAGCCGTTCTTGCGCACGATTTGGCCGTCGCGGCACATCAGGCACGCGGCGACGATATCGTCTTCAAGGTTGATCACCAGTTGCCCTTCTTTATCGAACAACAGTTTCATGAAGTCCAGCAGGTTGCGTGCGTACAGCGCCGAAGCGTCCGCCGCCACCGCGCCGGCCAGGTTGGTCGGGCCGACAATGGTCACGCCATGAGCGACAACCACCTGGTCCGCCACGGTCAGCGGGCAGTTGCCGCCCTGGGCTGCGGCGAGGTCGATGACCACTGAGCCCGGTTTCATCTGCGCGACGGTTTCCGCGCTCAGCAGGGTCGGAGCCTTGCGGCCGGGAATCAGTGCGGTGGTAATGACGATGTCGGCCTGCTTGGCGCGCTCGTGTACGGCCACGGCCTGACGCTGCATCCAGCTGGCGGGCATCGGGCGGGCGTAGCCACCAACACCAACGGCGCATTCACGCTCTTCGTCGGTCTCGTAAGGCACTTCGACGAACTTGGCGCCGAGGGATTCGATCTGTTCCTTTACCGCCGGGCGAACGTCGGAAGCCTCGATCACTGCACCAAGACGTTTGGCAGTGGCGATGGCCTGCAGCCCGGCAACCCCGGCGCCCAGAATCAACACGCGAGCGGCTTTTACGGTGCCCGCCGCAGTCATCAGCATCGGCATGAAGCGCGGGTAGTGGTGTGCAGCCAGCAACACGGCTTTATAACCGGCGATGTTGGCTTGCGATGACAGCACGTCCAGGCTTTGGGCGCGGGAGGTGCGCGGGGCCGCCTCCAGGGCAAAAGCGGTAATGCCGCACTCGGCCATCTTGGCGATGGTTTCGTTGTTGAACGGGTTGAGCATACCCACCACAACGGTGCCGCTTTTAATCAGCGTCAGCTCGCTGTCGCTGGGCGCGACTACCTTCAAAATCAGCTCTGCGCCAAACGCATCATTGGCGCTGCCAATGGTCGCGCCTGCCGCTACATAGGCACTGTCGACAACGCTGGCACTAATGCCGGCACCGCTTTGGACAGTGACCTTATGACCCTGGCTGATCAGCTTCTTGATGGTTTCCGGGGTTGCAGCAACCCGTGTTTCACCGGTCTGGGTTTCGAGAGGAACACCAATGTGCACGTCAAATCTCCTGCGTGATCTTATTGAGTAAACCCATGCACTACGGATGGTGCGGCTGGGGCGGCCGATCAGCACGACCCCGCCAAATCAGGGCGGGGCGCGGCATTTTGCAGGCGAACTTTGTGCCCTTTCAAGGGATTATGACGGGTGACCGAAAAATAACTACAAGTCACCCCGTGACCGAATGTCGCAACTATCCGACGCAAGCCCTTAAAAACCGTGCCTTTCAAGAGATTTTGGTCGAAATTGGAGAATTTACACATCGGCCATATGAATGATGCGGAATTGACCCGGAATGGAGGCTCAAAGCCACGTATTTTGCCGCTTGTGGGACGTTTGTACTGCTTTCCTATACAGTTTGCGAATATGCGACAAACACTTATATCTGTAGGTGCTTGAATTTACTGACTACGGGGTCAATAAGCGCCTGTAAGCCTCTATTCTTCTAGGCTGTAGCTGTGCGCCTGGTTGACAAGCCAATCCCGGAAAGCTCTTAAAGATGCCGATTCAACCTTTCTCTCAGGAATCATCAGGTAGTAAGCCTTGATGCTGGAGAGGGCTTGAGGGTTGGCAATTACCAAGCGTTTCTCGGCCAGTTCACGCTGGATCAGGAAAGGCGGAATCAAGGCGATGCCCATGTCGTGCATCGCTGCCTGGGCCAGCATGGAGAATAGCTCGTAGCGTGGTCCTGTCATGTCGCGAGGCACATTCATGTGTTGTGAGTCGAACCACTGCCGCCAGGCATAGGGACGAGTGGTTTGCTGCAAAAGGGGCAGCTCGGCGATTTCGGCGGCTGACAGGGTGGTTTTGGTATTCATCAGGCGGGGGCTGCACACCGGGAGGGGGTGCTCGCCCATGAGTCGATGGGATTCCGTACCAGACCAATCCGCGTCGCCGAAATAGATGGCCGCATCGAAGTCGGTGTCGGCAAACAGGAAGGGGCGCGTACGGTTTGTCAGGTTGACCGTCACTTCCGGGTGCTTTTGCTGAAAATCCTTGAGTCGGGGCAGTAGCCACTGGGTGCCGAAAGTCGGAACCACCGCCAGTTCAATGACGTTGGCGCCCTGCTGGCCCATGACGGAGAGGGTGTCGCGTTCGACCGCATCGAGTTGGGTAGCGACCCGACGGCTGTAAGAAAGGCCGGCTTCTGTCAGCTTCACTCCGCGCCGCGAGCGTCGGAAAAGCTCCACACCGAGAAATTCCTCAAGGCTGGCGATCTGTCGGCAAATCGCTCCCTGGGTGAGCGAAAGCTCCTGCGCTGCCTTGGTAAAACTTTCGTGGCGCGCGGCCGCTTCAAAGCTGATCAGGGCGGTTGTGCTGGGTATCTTCCTGCGCATGTACGTCAACCTCACTAATACATCGCATTAATGGCAATTTGCGACGTTTCGGAGTGAGAAATTAGCACAACAGTATGCGAAATCCTCGTTTGCCCAGATGTCGAACCCGGCCTAGGATCAGTCCACGTTATTTGACCTGTTTCGAGAGGACACACTCATGGCCGGTAAAGCTAGCTTCAACTGGATCGATCCCCTGCTGCTGGATCAACAGCTCACTGAAGAAGAGCGCATGATTCGCGACACGGCTGCGCAATTCGCTCAGCAGAGCCTCGCGCCGCGCATTCTTGAAGCTTTCCGCCATGAGAAGACCGATCCGGCGATCTTCCGCGAAATGGGTGAGGTTGGCCTGTTGGGCGCCACAATCCCTGAGCAATACGGCGGTAGCGGCCTGAATTACGTCAGCTACGGCTTGATCGCACGTGAAGTCGAGCGTATCGACTCCGGCTATCGCTCGATGATGAGCGTGCAGTCTTCGCTGGTCATGGTGCCGATCAATGAGTTTGGTACTGAAGCACAGAAGCAGAAGTACCTGCCGAAACTGGCCTCGGGTGAGTGGATTGGCTGCTTTGGCCTGACCGAGCCTAACCACGGTTCTGATCCAGGCTCGATGATTACTCGTGCACGTAAGGTTGATGGTGGCTACAGCCTCACCGGCAGCAAGATGTGGATCACCAACAGCCCGATCGCCGATGTATTCGTTGTATGGGGCAAGGACGATGCCGGTGACATCCGTGGCTTCGTTCTGGAAAAAGGCTGGAAAGGCCTGAGCGCTCCGGCCATTCACGGCAAGGTCGGCTTGCGTGCGTCGATTACGGGCGAAATCGTCATGGATAACGTGTTCGTGCCAGAAGAGAACATCTTCCCGGACGTCCGTGGCTTGAAAGGTCCGTTCACTTGCCTGAACTCTGCACGTTACGGCATTTCCTGGGGTGCGCTGGGCGCCGCCGAGTTCTGCTGGCACACCGCCCGCCAGTACACCCTGGATCGTCAGCAATTCGGTCGCCCGCTGGCTGCCACACAACTGATTCAGAAGAAACTGGCCGACATGCAGACCGAGATCACCATGGCGTTGCAAGGCTGCCTGCGTTTGGGTCGCATGAAGGACGAGGGCACTGCTGCGGTTGAAATCACTTCGATGATGAAGCGCAACTCCTGTGGCAAGTCTCTGGACATCGCCCGCATGGCTCGCGATATGCTCGGTGGCAACGGTATTTCTGATGAGTTCGGTGTCGCACGCCATCTGGTTAACCTGGAAGTGGTCAATACCTATGAAGGTACGCATGACGTCCATGCGTTGATCCTTGGTCGTGCGCAGACTGGCATCCAGGCGTTCTATTAATAGGAGAACGCCATGGGCGCGCTTTCGCATCTGCGGGTACTGGATTTATCGCGAGTGTTGGCCGGGCCGTGGGCTGGGCAGATTCTTGCGGACCTTGGCGCTGAAGTGATCAAGGTCGAGCGTCCTGGCAATGGTGATGATACGCGCGCCTGGGGGCCGCCTTTCCTGAAGGATGCCTATGGCGAGAACACCAGCGAGGCCGCGTACTACTTGTCGGCCAATCGCAACAAGCAATCGGTGACCATCGACTTCACCCGTCCTGAGGGGCAGAAGCTGGTGCGCGATCTGGCGGCCAAGTCGGACATTCTGATCGAAAACTTCAAGGTCGGTGGCCTGGCGGCCTACGGCCTGGACTATGAGTCACTGAAGGCGATCAACCCTGATCTGATCTATTGCTCGATCACGGGATTTGGCCAGACTGGGCCTTATGCCAAGCGCGCCGGTTATGACTTCATGATCCAGGGGCTGGGCGGTCTCATGAGTCTGACGGGGCGACCTGAAGGGGATGAGGGAGCCGGGCCGGTAAAGGTCGGTGTTGCGCTGACTGACATTCTGACCGGGCTTTACTCGACGGTAGCGATCCTTGCGGCGCTTGCGCATCGAGATCATGACGGTGGTGGTCAGCATATCGACATGGCATTGCTGGACGTCCAGGTGGCGTGTCTTGCCAATCAGGCGATGAACTACCTGACGACAGGCAATCCTCCCAAGCGTTTGGGCAATGCTCATCCGAACATTGTGCCGTATCAGGATTTTCCTACGGCAGATGGCGACTTTATCCTTACCGTGGGTAATGACGGTCAGTTCCGCAAATTCGCGGAAGTGGCCGGGCAGCCACAGTGGGCGGATGACCCACGCTTTGTCACCAACAAGATGCGAGTGGCAAATCGGGCGGTACTCATCCCGCTGATTCGTCAGGCCACGGTATTCAAGACCACCGCTCAATGGGTGGAGCAGTTGGAGCAGGCCGGTGTGCCGTGCGGGCCGATCAACGATTTGGCGCAAGTATTTGAGGATCCTCAGGTCAAGTCGCGCGGTTTGAAGGTTGAGCTGCCCCACGCGCTGGCCGGAATGGTACCGCAGGTAGCGAGCCCGATTCGTTTGTCGCAGACGCCGGTGGAGTACCGTCATGCGCCACCACTACTGGGTGAGCATACGTTGGCGGTCCTGCAGCGAGTGTTGGGGATGGATGCGGGCGCGGTCGCTGCTTTCAAAGAATCCGGCGTGTTGTGAGGGTTCCCTCTATATAGAAAGAGACGCCTGTTCCCTTGATGCCAGGGGAATGGGCGTTTTTTCTGCCTTTCGTAAGTTATTGAAAGAAAACTGAAATTAAGTGTTGACGGCAGATTTCAGATCTCTATAATTCGCCCCACTTCCGGCGCAGTCGAAACGGAAAACTCCTTGCAAAACAATGAGTTA